>NZ_QHHW01000055.1:0-90172 GCF_003947325.1 Amycolatopsis sp. WAC 01375 | reverse complement strand
TGAGTTCCGCTTCCAATCACGCGAGTTCCGCTTCCAATCACGCGTGTCACGCCTAAGGCCACACGACGACCAAGGGGATCTCAGAGCGCGAGCCCCGAGTAGTGGGTAAGCAAATGCGGTGCCCCAAAAGTGGCTTTCGCGACACAACCCGACCATGGGTCCCGCGAAGGCACCGGCGCAGCGAAGGCCCCCTTCTTCGCTACCGCACCCCTGCCCCCGACGTTGCGAAAGCCACTTTCGCAACCTTCAAGGTTGCGAAAGTGGCTTTCGCAACCCCGCCACCTTCGCCTTCCCCCTCACCACCACCCGAATCACCCCTCAAGCGTTTTCTGTTATGCCAATTGACACAACTCCTAGCGCCTGACTACGGTTCAGCCGTGGAGCAGGCACGAGGACGGGGCAGGCCGCGCAAGGACCCTGCGGCGCTGGCCCGATGGACTCCTCCCGAGGGATGGTCGCGGCTGGTCGCCTGGATCTCCCCGGAAGAGAAGAAGGCGCTGAAGCATGTGGCGGTCGAAGCCGACGTTCCGGTGGCGGAGCTGATACGGGCGCTCGCCGGCGGCCTGGCCGTCGGCGCCATCACTCCGGAGGAACTCATCGGGCAAGTCGTGAAAGGGAAGACCGTCATGGAGAAGATCCCCACGCTTTTCGAGCGCGATGAGCGCTTCCACGTCGTCGACAGACCTCGCGCCGAGTGCGCGTGGGTCTTCGAAGGCGCTGGGGTCGGCACCGAGAAGCTCGACGGCACCAACGTCCGGCTGACCGTGCGCGCGGGTCAGGTGGTCCGGGTCGAGAAGCGCCGCAATCCGAGCAAGGCGCAGAAACAGCAGGGCATCGTGGACGGCTGGTACGTCGACACCGACAGTGAATCCGCCGACGACAAGTGGATCCTCGCGGCGGCGGGGAACACCAACGTCTCCGCTTGGCCGGACGGGGAACATCCGAGCGAGGCACTCGGTCCCCGCATCCAAGGCAACCCCCTTGGGCTGGAAGAACATCGGTGTGTCCCCTTCGACTTCCAGGCACCTGCCTTGCCGGAAGTACCGCGCAGCTACCACGAACTCCGGGACTTCCTCGCCACATTGGACAGCCGGTTCTCTCCGGGGCATACGGCCGAAGGCGTCGTCTTCCACCATCCGGACGGGCGCCGGGCCAAGATCAAGCGCAAGGACTTCCCCCGCACGGCGAACGCGTAGGTCCGGAGATCGCCACCTTGACGACGTCGCCGGAGGCGAGGGGACCTCACATCCGGCGGCGGTGTCTCGTCGTACCCGGGACAGCGCACGCGAACAGGGGGGCGAATCCGATGAACCAGCCATCCGAACAAGAACAAGATCCGGGCCTGAAGGCGATCGTGAGTGAGCGGCGTCAGCTGATCGGGCTCGCGTATCGCCTGGTCGGTTCCCTGTCCGAGGCCGAGGACGTGGTGCAGGAGACCTACACCCGCTGGTACGCCTTGTCCCCCGCCCGGCGCGACGCGATCGAGTCCCCCGGTGCCTGGCTGACGACGGTCGCCAGCCGCATCTGCCTGGATCTCCTCGGTTCGGCACGCGCGCGACGGGAACGCTACGTCGGCGAATGGCTTCCCGAACCGTTGCCGGGGCGGGTCGAATGGACGACCGGACGACCTCCGGCGACCGACCCCGCCGACCGGATCACCCTCGACGAGTCGATCAACATGGCGTTTCTCGTCGTACTCGAATCGCTGACCCCGGCCGAGCGGGTCGCGTTCGTGCTGCACGACGTGTTCCGCTATGCCTTCGCCGAGGTCGCGGAGATCGTCGGCCGCACCCCGGCCGCGTGCCGTCAGCTCGCTTCCTCGGCACGCCGTCGCATCCGGGCGACCCGGGTTTCCGCGGCCCCGATCGCCCGGCAGGCCGATCTCGTCAAGGATTTCAAGAAGGCTTGGGAGGCCAAGGACATCGAGGCGCTCATCGGTCTCCTCGATCCCGACGTCAAGGCGGTCGGCGACGGTGGCGGGCTCGTCAGCGCCGCGCTCCACCCCTTCGAGGGCCGCGAGGAGGTCGCGTCCTATGTCATGTCGGTGGCGGAGAAGACGTCCGGCCTCGAACTTCTGGAGCAGACCGTCAACGGCCGGCCCGGCCTGGTGCTCCGGCAGGCCGAGCTGACCGTCGCCGTATTCGCGTTCCACGTCGCCGAAGACCGGATCCGGCACATCTGGGGAGTACGGAATCCCGAGAAGCTCCGGCCTTGGACGGACGCGTGACCGCTACGCCGGGAGGGCGCCGAGTTGCCGCAGCTGGGTGAGGACGTCGACGACACCCCAGATCTCGGTGATCCGCCCTCCGGCGAACCGCAAGATGAAGATCTCGCCGTAGGAGACCTGCTTTCCGGTGGCGGGCAGGCCACGGAACTCACCTTGGTGGGTGCCGGTGACGGTGTTCCGGCAGACGATCTTGTCCCCGTCGGCGAGCACGTCTTCGGCCTTGACCCGAAGATCGGGGAAGGCGCGAAGCAGCACCGTCCACACTTGTTTCAGCGCCTCCGCCCCTGTCGTGTCCATCGGCACCGGCGCGTGGAACACCAGGTCCGGAGCGACGACGTCGTCGATCGTCTTCTCGATGAGCTGGACGCTGCCGGTGTTGGTCGCGTCGTGGAAACGGGCGAACGCCGCCCGATTGCGCGCTGTCTCTGTGCTGGTCATGGTCGCTCCCGTCGATCGAGGTCAGGCGAACTGGCCGACCCGGTAGTCCCCGGCGGGGTTCTGGACGATGGCGTTCAACCGGTTGAAGGCGTTGATCAGCGAGATCACGCCCACCAGCGCGGCGAGCTGGTCCTCGTCGAAATGTTTGGCGACGTTCGCCCATGCCTCATCGGTGACGACGCCGCCGTCGGCCATCCGGCAGGCCTGCTCGGCCAGCTCCAGCGCGGCCCGCTCGGGCTCGGTGAAGACGGTCCCCTCCCGCCACGCCGCGACCAGATTGATCCGCACGTCCGTCTCGCCCGCGGCGGCGGCTTCCTTGGTGTGGATGTCCAGGCACACCGCGCATCCGTTGATCTGACTCGCGCGCATCCGTACCAGCTCCTGGATCGTGAGCGGCAGCGGCGAGTCGACCAGCGCCCTGTTCGCCGAGACGAGAGCCTTGAGAAACTTGCCACCGACCGGGTTGCCGAAATAGTCGAGCCGGGCGTTCATCGCGATCTCCTTTGTCGTAAGGGGTGTTCTGCCCATCCGACGAAGCAGCCCCGCGAAATGTGAGCCCGGCGCCACTGAAACGCCGTGTGGAGGGCGGACCTGGAACGGTCTCGCCCTCCACACGGGGATACAGCCGGTCATCGCAGCACCGCCGGTTCACCTCCGCCGGCGTCACTGGGCGCGGGCTTCGGAGCGCGCAGGGTGGCCATGGCAAGGAAGCCACCCGCGATCGCGATGCCCGCGGCCCCGAGGAACGCCGCCGAGTACCCGCCGGTCAACGCGATCGGGTCACCGATCCGCCCCGCGCCGAAGGACACGCCGACCGCGGTCATCGCGGCCAGACCGAGTGCCGACCCGATCTGGTACGAGGTGTTCACGATGCCCGACGCGAGCCCGCCTTCCTCCGGCTTCGCGCTCGAGATCGCGGTGCCCAGCGACGGGATGAACGCCAGCGCCTGGCCGAGTGCCGCGACCAGCGACGCGGGCAGGACATCGACGACGAAGTTGCCGGTCGGGCTGACGAACGACAGCCACACCAGACCCGCCGCGAGCGCCCACAAGCCACCGATGATCATCTTCTTCGGCCCGAACCGGCCGATCAACCGCGGCGCGACCGCGACCATCAGCACCACGATCAGCACCGTCATCGGCAGCAACGCCGCGCCGCTGGCGAAGGCCCCGTATCCGAGGACCTGCTGCAGGTACAGGTTGAGGAAGTACCACATCGGGATCCACGCCGCGCCGAGCAGGAACTGCGCGAGGTTCGCGCCACCGAGGTTCGGCGTCCGGAAGATACCCAGCCGCACCAACGGAACTTCCCGCCTGCGCTGGATCAGCACGAACACCGCGAGCAGCGCGATACCGCCTGCCAGCGCACCCCAGGTGCCCGCCGCGGACCAGCCCGCTTCCGGTGCCCGCACGACGCCGAACACGGTCAGCCCGAGGCCGGCGGTCGCCGCGACGGCGCCGGCCAGGTCGACCGAACCACGCCGGGCGGGGGCGGACGGCATCAGCTTGCCCGTCGCCACGATCGCGACCAGGGAAATCGGGACGTAAAGCCAGAAGATCCACGGCCACGACAGCCACTCGGTGATCACGCCGCCGAGGAACACCCCGGCGGTACCACCGGCGGGAGCGGCCGCGCCGTAGAGTGCGAGCGCCTTCGTCAGCTCACGGGGACGCGCGCCGAACAGCATCATCAGCAGGGTCAGCGCGGACGGCGCGATCAGCGCCGCGCCCGCGCCCTGCAGCACCCGCCCGAGAAGTTCGACCCACGCGGTGCCCGCGACCGCGGCGACCACCGAGCCGCCGAGGGTGACCACCCAGCCCGCGGTGAACATCTTCCGCGCGCCGAACAGGTCCGACAGGCGTCCGCCGAGCAGCAGCAGCCCGGCGAGCGCGATGACGTAGGCGTTGAACACCCACGACAGATCCCCTGGGGAGAACCCGAGGTCCTGCTGCATGGCGGGTAGTGCGACGCCGATGATCGAGGTGTCCATGATGACCATGAACTGGGCCAACGCGATGAGTCCCAGCGCCCACCACCGTCGTGGGTCCGGGGTTGTCTCCGCCATGACGTCCGTCCTTTCGAGACCTAGTTACCCCTAGGGGGTATCTGACGGAGATGAACCTAGGCCTCGGGGCGCACGTGGCACAAGTACCCCTAGGGGGTATCTATGTAGTGCTGGTCACACCCCGCTCCGCGACCCGTTCGACCTTGCCGACCAGGAAGACGTACGACAGGATCCCGGCGACCGTGATCACGGTCATGTAGGCGAAGCCGGGCGCGAAGCTGTCATCGGTGACGATCAGGCCGATGACGATCGGCGTGGCGATCGACGACAGGTTCCCGATGAAGTTGAACATCCCGCCGGTCAGCCCGAGCAGCCGTCGCGGCGCCAGCGCGGAGACGAGCGACCAGGTGATCGACGCGAGACCGTTTCCGAAGAAGGCGATCGAGAGGATCACGATGACCAGTGTGGTCGAGTCGGTGAAACCGGCACCGACCATCACAGTGCTCAGCAGCAGCCCGGCGATGATCGGGCCTTTGCGCGCCACTCCGAGCGAGGCGCCGCGCCGGACCAGGAAGTCCGACAGCACACCGGAAGCCAGCACGCCGATCAGTGCCGCGATGAACGGCAACGACGCCAGGAAGCCGGACTTGATGTAGTCCATCTCCCGGTATTCGACGAGATACGTCGGGAACCAGGTGAGGAAGAACCAGAGCGTCGAGGTCAGGCAGAACTGTCCGAAGTAGATTCCCCACAGCTTCCGGCTGCCCAGCACGGTCGCCAGATCCGCGCGCGTGATCCGCGCCCGCTCCGGCCGCTCGGTCGGCAGGTCCACCAGGCCGCCGCCGGAGCGGATCAGCTCCACCTCGGCCTCGTTGGCCCGCGAGTCGCGCGGCTCGCGGTACTTCGCGTACCAGAGCACCGCCCAGATGATGCCGACCACGCCGGTGGCGATGAACACCCAATGCCACGACAGCGCGGTCTGCAACCAGGACAGCACGGGCGTCAGCAGGGCAAGGCCGATGAACTGGCCCGAGGTGTAGAAACCGATCGCCGTGGCACGTTCGCGTTCCGGGAACCAGACGGTCGCGATCTTGCTGTTGATCGGATAGGCGGGCGCTTCGAAGACACCGACCATCAGCCGCAACGCGATCAGCGCCACGAACCCGCCGAACACCCCCATGAACAAGGTCGCGAGCGACCACAGGATCAGGCAGGCCGGATAGAGCAGCCGCGGCGGGATCTTGTCGACCAGCCAGCCGCCGGGAAGCTGCAACGCGGCGTACGTCCAGCCGAAGGCAGACAGGAGCAGGCCCTGTTCCGCTTTGGACAGCTCGAGTTCGCCGGCGATCGCGGGCATCGCGATCGACAGGTTCGAGCGGTCCAGATAGTTGATGACGACGGTGACGAACAGCATCACCGCGATGAGCACCCGGTACCGGGACGGACGGGTGGCGAGTCCGGTGTGGACGGAGGTGGTCATCGCGCTCACCATTCCGCGAACGAGCCGTCGGCGTGCCGCCACACCGGATTCCGCCAGCGATGTCCCTCGGCCGCCCGTTCGGCGACGTACTCCTCGTTGATCTCGATGCCGAGACCCGGCCCGCCGGGGATGGCGACCTGCCCGTCGTCGTAGGCGAACACCGACGGATCGGCCAAGTAGTCGAGGAGGTCGTTGCTCGTGTTGTAGTGGATGCCGAGGCTCTGTTCCTGGATCGTGGCGTTGTAGCAGCCCGCGTCGATCTGCAGGCAGGCCGCCAGCGCGATCGGGCCGAGCGGGCAGTGCAGGGCCAGCCCGACGTCGTAGGCCTCGGCCATGTGCGCGATCTTGCGCGCTTCGGTGATGCCGCCGCAGTGCGACGGATCCGGCTGGATGATGTCGACGGCGCCCGAGGCCAGGACAGCCTTGAAATCCCACCTCGAGTACAGCCGTTCGCCGAGCGCGATGGGGATCGGCGAATTGCGGAGGACGTCGGCGAAGCCGTCGACGTGCTCGGACAGCACCGGTTCCTCGACGAACATCAGCCGGTACGGCTCCAGTTCGCGCAGCAGGACCTTGGCCATCGGCTTGTGCACGCGACCGTGGAAGTCCACCCCGATGCCGACGTTCGGGCCCACCGCCCGGCGGACGGCGTCGACGTTGGCCACGCAGCGATCGACCTTGTCCCACGTGTCCAGATAGGACAGTTCCTCGGTACCGTTCATCTTCACCGCGCTGAACCCGCGGTCCACCACGTCACGTGCCGCGCGAGCGGTCTCGGCGGGACGGTCGCCGCCGATCCACGAGTACACCTTGATCCGATCGCGCACGCGGCCGCCGAGCAGTTCGTGGACCGGCATGCCAAGCGCCTTGCCCTTGATGTCCCACAAAGCCTGGTCGATGCCGGCCAGCGCGCTCATGTGGATACCACCGCCGCGATAGAACCCGCCACGGTAGAGGACCGTCCACAGATCCTCGATCCGCGAAGGATCCTTGCCGATCAGGTAATCGGAAAGCTCCTCCACGACGGCGGCCACGGAGGCGGCCCGGCCCTCCAGGACCGGTTCTCCCCAGCCGGTGACGCCCTCGTCGGTCTCGATCTTCAGGAACGACCAGCGGGGCGGCACCTGATATGTCGTCATTGACACGATCTTCATCGGTTTCTTCCTTAGTCCTGGTGCCAGATCTCGGAGAATTCGCGAGCACGGACGGCGACCGCGTCCGCGCTGTCACCCGGGCGGTAGAGGCAGGAACCCAGCCCCGCCCCGGCCGCACCGGCGGCGGCCCAGGCCGCCAGGTTCGTCGCGTCGACGCCGCCGACCGGCAGCAGTTCGACCTCGCGCGGCAGCACCGCGCGCCACGCCTTCATCCCCCCGATCCCGACCGCGCCGGCGGGGAACAGCTTGAGGTGCCGGGCACCCGCGGCCAGCGCGGCGAACGCTTCGGTGGGCGTGGCCACGCCGGGATACGGCGTCATGCCCGCGGCCACGGCGGCGGAGATCACCGCGGGGTCACCGTTGGGCGCCACGATCATCCGCGCGCCGGCCTCGCGCGCCCGCCCGACGTCTTCGGTGGTGAGCACGGTGCCCGCGCCGATCGCGCACCGCTCCCCGAACGCGTCGGCGAGCAGGCGGACGCTCTCGAACGGTTCCGGCGAATTCAGTGGCACTTCGATGGCGGGGAAGCCCGCGTCGAGGAGAGCCCTGCCGACGCCGACGACCTCGGCCGGGGTCACTCCGCGCAGGATCGCGATCAAACCGGTCACGGCTTCACTGTCCTTTCGAGACGGTCTTCGAGCAGTCCGGCGGCCGTCGCGATCCGCCACAGCCCCCTGGCGGTGATCTCCTCGGACAGCACGGTCGCCTCCACTCCCCTTTCGGCGAGTGCGGCGGCGTAGCGACGGCAAAGTTCGCTCGCTCCGCACAGCACCACGCGGGTATCCGAGTCACGCAGCAGATGGGAAACCTCGTCGGCGATCAGCACGCCCGAGAGGTAGTCCGGCAGCGACGCCGGTTCGAGTACGCCGTCGAGCACGAGCGGGCGCGCGCCGAACGCCTCGGTGGCGAGCCCTCGCGAACGCCGCCCCGCAGCCAAACCCCGCGAGAACGCCTCGTCGTCGGGGACCGGGCCGGCGGCCGTGCGGGCGAGGATGCCGTGCGTGGTCAGCAATCCGTACAGTTCGCCGGTCATCGCGGTGGCGAAGTCCGTCACGAGCCCGTTCTCGACACGGACCCATTTGCTGTGCGTACCGGGCAGCACCACCGTGAGCGGCCCGGCGGGTTCGCCGAGCGCCTCCAGCACGCCGGCCAGTTGCGTTTCCTCACCGCGGATCACGTCGCCGGGGTGCTCACCGGACGGGATCCGCAGTCCCGGCACGAGATGGAGCACGCCGTCGCGATGGGGCACCGGGACGAGCGAGGGGAAGTCCGGTTTCGCCGGGACGGTGCGATAGCCGGAGTCGGCCCAGCCCTGCGCGCTGCCGACCATGCCGGCGGCGATGGACGGCAGCCCGGGGAACGCCGTGAGCCAGTCGCCGCAGGTCTCCCGGAAGGCCGCCTCGTAGGCGGCGGCCCTGGCCCGCGGGTCCCGCGGGTCCACGTCCTCGGTCGTGGTGAGCAGTCCGCGCCCGGTGTCGCGGGCGGCCAGGATCTCGCCGGTCCTGCCGAGCAGCCAAGCACGCTGACCGGTGGTTCCCCAGTCGAGCGCGATCAAGGCGGGTCCGATGTCCGTCACGAGCGACATCGTGCGGCGGCGTTCCCGATAATGCGACCGCCGTCCCTATATGTAGGATCCGGGCATGGCCGAACCAGCGCCGCCCGGCACCCAGACACTCGCCCGCGGTCTCGCGGTGATCCGCGCCGTCGCGGGCGGCGCGACCGATCTCCGCACCTTGATCGAGCGCACGGGGCTGGGCCGCAGCACGGCGCATCGGCTCGTCCAGCTGCTGGTGAGCGAGGGCTACCTGCGCAGCGGACGGGACGGGTACGCACTCGGTCCCACCCTGATCGAATTGGGTTTCCAGGCCCTGCACGGAAGTCCGCTGCCGGTGGTCGCCCGGCCGGTACTGGAGGAACTGGCCGCCCAGTTGCGCGACACGGTGCACCTCGCCGTCCGAGACGGGGATTCGGTGCTGTACCTGGACAAGCTGCCGGGTTCACGGGGCGCGGAGATGCGCTCCCGGATCGGGCACCGGATGCCCTTGACCCGCACCGGTGTCGGCATGGCGCTCCTGCTGGACTCCTCGCCGGAATGGCGGGAGCTGTACCTGGCCGAGACCCCGGCGGAACCGGGCCGGGTGCACCCTGAAGACCTCGACGCGTTCCTGGCGCGGATGCGCGAGTACGCGGAGTCCGGGGTGGCGATGGACCTCGAGGACAACGAGCCGGGGATCCGCTGCGTCGCGGCGCCGATCCGGGACGCCACCGGCGCGATCGCCGGTGCCATCAGTGTGTCGGCGACCCGGCCGTACATGCCCGCCGCCCGGATGCGCGGCCTGAACCGCGTCGTCGGCCGTGCGGCACAACAGGTTTCCGCCGGCCTCGGCTACCGCGAACCCTGACAGCCGGGGTCAGACTCCCAACGCGCCCACGAGCAGCGCGCTGACGGCGTCACGGTTGGCGGGGACGTCCTCCCACCGCACCCTCCGGCCTGCTTCGACCACCACGCCGAAACCTGCGTGCACGAGCACCCTCGCCTGACGCTGATCGAGTTCCGGCCGCGCCGACCGCAGTTGCTGTTCCCAGACGGCGATGTGCTCGCGCTGCGCGCTGACCAACGGCCGCTGCAGAGCCGCGGGCAGGCCCGCCAGTTCGGCGTTGGCGACGCTGGTGAGCGCGGTGTGTTCGAAGCTGTAGGCCACATAGGTCCGCGCCAGCGCGAGCAGGGCGTCGTGCGGACCGTCGACCCCGTGAAGGTTCTGTTCCACCGCTTGGGCAAGTATCCCCGCGGCCTGGAGACAGGCGGCGGCGAGAATGTCGGCCTTGCCGGGGAAATACCGGTAGAGCGCGGACGGGACCAGCCCCACGGCTTCGGCGATCCGTCCGTTCGTGACGTTGGCGAAGCCGTCCCGTTCGAACAGCGGGATGGCGGCCGCGAGAATCTCCGAACGCCGTGTGCGCGGCACGGGCCGGGACGGCAGCTCGACGGCGCCCGCGCCCGCGACGCTCGCCGTCGGGTCGGTCGTGACCACCCGCAGGGCGGACTCCACCAGTACCTCTTCGACGCGGCGCTGGGCGATCGACGTGCGGTGCATCGTGATGGACCCGATCACCCCGAGCGCGGCCACCGCCCGCAGTCCCGGGTCGGGGAGCGGGTACTCCCGCCGCACCGCCTCGGTCACCCGGTCGACGACTCTCGCGAACTTCTCCCCCAGCGCGTGCCTGTCGTCGCTGTCGAGATACCGGGATTCCCAGCGGTACAGGCCACTCGACGCGCGGTGGGTCACCGTGCCCTGGGTGACGGCGGCGAGCACGTCCGCCAGCGGCGCGCCGGGCGGCACCTCGTCGAGGGTGGCGGCGAGCCGGTCCGCCATCACGTTCGCGCACGCGGCGAACAGCGCGTACTTGTTCGGGAAGTGCCGGTACAGGGCCGCCGCGGTGATGCCCACGTCGGCGGCGATCTCCTCCATCGAAGCCGCGTGGTACCCGTGTTCGCTGAAGATCCGACCGGCCGCGTCGACGATCAGTTGCTTGCGGTTGCGGGGCCGGACGGCCGCGGTCGAGTCGGCGCTCACCATGCGGGGAAGTCAACCACGAACCGGATCAACACCGCCCGAACCGCCCGGCGCCGACCGGCCAACGATGTGATTCTCGATTAACTTATCGCTTCTCAACCGGCGGCTTGGCATGCATACTGGCCTCGCGACCAGTACCGTTCCGACACCTGAGGATGGCCATGTCGACCGCTTCGGCTCCCGCCTCGTCCTTCCGGCACCACTGGATGGCGCACGCGGCCACGCACGCGATGACGCGACCGGACAAGCCCGCCCTGCGTCACCTCGGGGAGACGACCACCTGGGCACAGCTGTCGCAGCGGTCGTTGCGCTTGGCGGCCGCCCTCTCCGGAGAGGGTGTCGCCGAAGGCCATCGCGTGGCCACGCTGACCCTGAACCACCCGTGGTTCGTGGAAACCGTGTTCGCGGCGAACAGCCTGGGCGCCATGGCCGTCCCGCTCAGTTTCCGGCTCGCGCCCGCGGAACTCGACTACATCCTCGCCGACTGCACGCCGTCCGCCATCGTCGTCGACGCGCGGCTGCTCCCCCTGCTCGAGGCCGCGCCGAGCGCCGCGGCGATCGGGACGGTGCTCGTCGTCGGCGAGCCGGACGAGGGCCGCACGGCGTACGAGGAATTCCTGAACGCGCGGGAGCCGATGGAACTGCCCGACGTCAGCGAGGAGTCGACGGCGCTGATCATGTACACCTCGGGCACCACCGGCAGGCCGAAAGGCGTGCTGCTCTCCCATCGGAACATGCAGCTGCAGGCGCTCACCTGCATCCGGGCGATGAAGATCTTCGACGATTCCGACGTCGGTTTCCTGACCGCGCCCTTCTTCCACATCGCGGGCCTCGGTTCGATCGTGGCGAACTTCCTGGTCGGCAGCGTGGTCGTGATCCACCCGCTGGGCGCCTTCGACCCCCGAGCGGTGCTCGACGCCTACGAACGCGAGGGCGCCACCGTGGTGTTCAACGTTCCCCAGCAGTGGGACCAGATCTGCGCCCAGCCGGATATCGCCGCGCGGGACCTGAAGCTGCGGATCATCAGCTGGGGCGCCGCGCCCGCGAGCCGGGCGACCCTGCTGGCCATGGCCGAGAAGTTCCCCGGCGCGCTCAACGTCGCCGTGTTCGGCCAGACCGAAACCTCCCCGATCACCTGCGTGCTCAGCGGCGAGGATTCGGTGCGCAAGCTCGGTTCCGTCGGCAAGCCGATCCCGACCCTCCAATACCGCGTCGTGGACGACGACATGAACGACGTCGCACCGGGAGAAGTGGGCGAGATCGTTTACCGCGGCCCCACCGTGGCCAAGGGCTACTGGAACAAACCGCAGGAGACCGCGGAAGCCTTCGCGGGCGGCTGGTTCCACTCCGGCGACCTGGTGACGCAGGACGAAGACGGCTTCGTCTGGGTGGTCGACCGCAAGAAGGACATGATCATCAGCGGTGGCGAGAACATCTACTGCGCCGAACTGGAGAACGCGATTTCCGCGTATCCGTCGGTACTGGAGGTCGCCGTGATCGGCAGGGCCGACGAACGCTGGGGCCAGGTGCCGGTCGCGTTCGTCACCACCCCGCCGGAGGCCGAACTGTCGCTGGGGGAACTGACCACGTTCCTCGACGGCAGGCTCGCGTCGTTCAAGCTGCCCAAGGATCTCGTGATGGTACCCGAACTTCCCCGCAACGCGGGCGGGAAAGTACTCAAGGGCGCCCTTCGCGATCTGGACGAGAAACGAGTCTGACCTCGGCCGAAGGGGACCGATTCAGGTCGGGGCCTCCCTTGCCGACCACCGGACCGCTTCGTTATGTTAATCAGGAATCACTCATCGGACGCGACGGAAGCGTCCCGAACCTACCAAGGAAGTTAGGTAAGTAAATGAGCGATCTCAGCAGGAGGAATGTTCTGTCCCTCGGCGTCGCGTTGGGCCTTGTCGGCGCGGCGAGCGTCGCCCCCGCCTGGGGCGAGACCCGGACCGGGTCGGCCGCCGACCCTTGGTGGGTGTGGGACGACGAAATCGACCGCATCATGGCGGCGGTCCTCGAGGCCGGCCAGGTTCCGGCGGTCAACACCGCGATCGGTCCGTGGGTGGACAACAACGATCCGCTGCCCGGG
The DNA here is from genome assembly GCF_003947325.1 of Amycolatopsis sp. WAC 01375. Taxonomy (NCBI): domain Bacteria; kingdom Bacillati; phylum Actinomycetota; class Actinomycetes; order Pseudonocardiales; family Pseudonocardiaceae; genus Amycolatopsis; species Amycolatopsis sp. WAC 01375. Next base: position 77,203 of record NZ_QHHW01000055.1, on the reverse strand, counting down.
GGCCTTCCCGCCGATCTGGCGGATTACCTCCAGCGCGTCACCAAGTTGCCGTCCTGGGCCGACCCCGCGAAGCTGCGTCGCGCGGCCGATTTCAACCGGCGCAAGGACACCTATCTGTTCATGCTGTACGGGCTCGGCAGCGGCATCATGAGCACGGTCATCCCGCGCGAGGCCAAATCCGTCTACTGGTCCGCGGGCGGGGCCGACATGCAGGACCGCGCCGCCAAGACCTTCACCTTCGGCTACGACCTGAGCGACCTCAACGCTTTCGAGCCCGACGGCCAGTTCGTGGTCACCGCCAACAAGACGCGGCTGGTGCACGCCGCGGTACGGCACCTGCTGCCGCAGTCGGCGCACTGGAAGGCCGTCGCGGACGAACGGATCCCGATCAGCAACGGCGACATCCTGGTCACCTTCCACAGTCTCGGCACCTTCGTGCACCAGAAGCTGCGCGATTGGAAGGTCCCGATGTCGGCCGCGGACGAGGCCGCCTTCCTCCACATGTGGCAGGTCGCGATCCATCTGCTCGGCGTGCGGGAGGAGTTCATCCCGCAGACGTGGGCCGCCGCGCACGCGCAGTCGGCGCAGGTGCTCACCCCGATCCTTGCCCCGTCGCACGAGGGCAAGGAACTCGCCGAAGACCTGCTCGGATTGACCGCACAGGTCGATTTGGGCGTCACGCGCGGATTCCTCAACGAGTTCGTGCGGTACGTGCTGAGCGACGCGATCGGCGACTGGCTCGGACTGCGCCGCGACTACGCTTCCGCCGCCCTCATCCGCACCGCGTGGCCCGCGTACATCGCGTTCCGGGAAGGGCTGATCCCCGTCATACCCGCGGGCTTCTACATGTTCGACCAACTGGTGCGCGCGCTGGCGATGCTGTTCCTCAACAAGGGGACCTCACCGACGACGACCCGCATCACGATCCCCACCGGGAACCGGCCGGGAGCCTGAACTCGGTCTCACCGGCATGACACTCGCACGTCGCGGAATTCTTCTTCGCATGACATTTTCGAGAAAGCGACCCGAGGAGGCCGTCACCTCTCAGTAGTTTCCACGACGCGCGCCCGGCCGCGGTCCCGCTATATCTGGGAAACCGTTCCATCCTCGGAACGGTTCTCCCGAGAGGACAAGCGCAATGAAGCGTGGACCACAGTGGACCGCCGCGGTCGTCGGCGCGGTGACCGCACTACTGGTGTCGGTACCGGCCGCCGCCGGGGAAAGTCCTTACGCCCGCGGCCCTGAGCCGACCACGGCCACGATCGAAGGGGACCGCGGCTCGTTCGAGATCGCCACCGAGAAGGTCCCGGCCGGACAGGGTTTCGGCGCCGGGACGATCCACTATCCGACGGACACCCGCCAGGGCACGTTCGGCGCGATCGCGATCGCCCCCGGCTTCCTGGAATCCGAGGCGGCGATCGCGTGGTACGGCCCGCGCCTGGCCTCCCAGGGTTTCGTCGTCATCACGTTCTCGACGAAGAGCACCTGGGACACTCCGGACAACCGGTCCGAGCAACTGCTCGCGGCACTGCGCTACGTCACCGAAACGAGTCAGGCCAAGAGCCGCGTCGACCGGGACAGGCTCGCCGTCATGGGACACTCGATGGGCGGCGGCGGTGCCTTGATCGCGTCACAGAAGGCACCGGCGTTGAAGGCGGCGATCCCGTTGACGGGCTGGAATCCGAACACGACGTTCTCCGATCTGAAAGTCCCCACCTTCGTCGTCAGTGCGCAGAACGACTTCATCGCGCCGGACGGCACCTATTCCCGCCCGTTCTACCAAAGCCTCCCCGAGTCGCTGGACAAGGCGTACGTGCTTTTGGCCGGGGCAGGCCATCTGGTGCCGACGAAACCGAACGTGACCATCGCGAAGTACAGCATCTCGTGGCTGAAACGCTTCGTGGACGAAGACACCAGGTACGACCGGTTCCTGTGCCCGCTTCCGGCGAACGATCCGAAGATCGCCGTGTACCGGGGAACTTGCCCGATCGGCTGATCACCGCGTCCTACGGGCGGCGTCTCGCTGCTCGACCCAGACGGCCAGCTGCGTCCGGTTGGCGAAGTCGAGCTTGTGCGCGATGTGCTGCAGATGTGTCTCCACCGTGCGCCGCGCGATGACCAGTCGCGCGGCGATCTCCCGGTTGCTCAGCCCCGCCGCGACCAGCCACGCGATCTCCGACTCGCGCGGCGTCAGCGGCGGGAGACCGTCGGACGGGACTTCCGGGCGTGCCTGCGGGCCCGCCAGGGCATCGTGCGGATTCCGCCGGCGTCCTTCGGCGAACGCGGCGTCGAACTTCTCGGCTCCCAAGGCTTTCCGGGTGGCCTCGGAGAACGTCGTGTGGGTCGCGGTGACGGCCACATCGGGCACGGCGTTGCAGCGGTCCCAGAGCGTGGCGGCGGTTCCGAACAGCTCCGCCGCCCGGACCCATTCCCCGCGCCGCGCGGAAACCCAGGCCAGACCGTCCACCCGGTACGCCGCGGACAGCACGTCGGACGTGCGGAGGTCGATCTCCAGCGCGGAACGGATGAAGCGTTCGCCGTCGTCGAGGTCGCCGCCGAAGCAGACCTCGGCGACCCCCATACCGAACAGGGCCATGGAGCGATACCGGAACTCCCCCGCTTCCTCGCACAGCAGGCGCATCGAACCCAGCAACGCCCGCGCTCCCGGAAGGTCGCCCCGGTAAGCCAGTGCGACCCCTTGAAGGAACATCGGGTGCATCTGGCGCCGTACATCCCCTCGCTCACCGAAGATCCGCACGGCCTCCGCCGCTTGAGTCATCGAGTCCGGCTCGATGGACAGCATCCGCACGAAGGCCCGCGCGTGGGCGATGTACGGCAAGGCTTCATCGTCCTCGATCGCCTCGGCGGCGGTCAGCCGCCGCCTGGCACGCGGCAGATCCGCGTGCAGCGCGGCGCAAAGGGCCGCGATCGCCAGGCCACGGGCCCGGCCCCGGGTGTCCGGCGAGACCGCGTCGAGGGCCCGATCGATCCAGTCACGCAGTTCCCAGGCCGCGCCGCGGGCCACCCAGTACTCGATCACGCCGGTGGCCATCTCCAGCGCCACCGGGCCTTCCCCGGGGGCGCGGAGCGACCAAGACAGCGCCTCGCGGATGTCGGCGTGCGCCGCGATCAGGCGCTCGTACGCGTCGTCCTGCCCCGGTCCGAACCAGGTGTCGGCGGCCTGTTCGATCAGCCGGGCGTAGTGATCACGATGCTTCCTCGCGATGGCGAGCTCGTCACCGGAATCGGCGAGCCGCCCGCCGCCGTATTCACGGATGAGCCGGAGCATCCGGTAATGCACCCTGTCCGTGCCGTCGATGCGGGCGAGCACCGATTTGTCGACCAGGCCGTCCACCGCGTCGAGCACGGCCATGGCGTCCAGCCCGCCGTCTCCGGTACAGACGTCCTCGGCCGCGGACAGGTCGAACTGCCCGGCGAACACCGAACAGCGCGCCCAGACGATCCGCTCGGTCGCGGTACACAGGGAGTGGCTCCAGTCGAGGGTGGCGCGCAGCGTCCGATGCCGCTCGACGGGCGCCCGGAGACCGGTGGCCAGTACACCCGGGTCGTTCTCGACCCGGTCCGCGATCTGCGACGGCGACAGGACGCGGATCCGGGCGGCCGCGAGCTCGATCGCCAGCGGCAGGCCGTCGAGCCGCCGGCACAGGCGTACGACGTCCGCGACGTTGTTTTCGGTGACCTCGAACGAGGGCACGACGACTGCGGCACGCTCCGCGAACAGCCGTACCGCGCCGAACGTGAGTGCCTCCTGGGATGTCGTGTTCTGTTCGTGGGGTACGGCCAGGGGCGGGATCGACAGGACGTGCTCGCCGGGGACCCCCAGCGAGCAACGGCTGGTGGCCAAGACCACGAGATCCGGACAGTCACGCAGTAACGCCGTCACCAGGTCGGCGCTTCCGGCGAGGAGATGTTCGCAGTTGTCCAGCACCAGCAACGACCGCCGGGGACGCAGGTACGACACCACCGCCTCCAGGTCGGTCCGCCCCGCCGTGTCGTGCAGGCCCAGGCCGTCGGCGACCGTGCGCGCGACAAGCCGTTCGTCCCGCAACTCCCCCAATCCGGCGACCGCCACGCCACCCGGGAAGGCTCGGGTGAGCGAACTGGCCACCTGAGCGGCCAACCGTGTCTTGCCCACGCCGCCCACCCCGGTCAAGGTGACCGAACGTCCCGCGCCGAGCAGCCGTCGTACCTCGTTCTCGTCGTCCGCGCGGCCGACATAACTCGTCAGTGGCCGCCGGTGGACCTCACTTCCGCCCGCCATGGACCTCCTCACCCGTGGTCTCATATCGAAGCATGTCCGCCGCACGGGCGGATCCCGGAACGAGCGGTCACTGTGGGCTGTTCACACCACAGCCCGGGCTCTCCCGCATAGTGTCCGCGCACGCGGCGACGACATGAGACGGGTGGGCACGCCATGACCGGACGGCTGGACGTCGCCAAGGAGCAGGTCGAACGCGTACTCGGCCCGAAGGTCGCGAAACGACTCGGCGCGTTCGACGACGGGACCCTCTATGTCTCGGCAAGCGAGTGGGCGGAACTGGCGGCCTGGTTCGTGGACTTCGCCGTCTATCTGCTGAGCGCGGCGATCGGTTTCGTCGTGTTCGCGGTGGTCACCCGCGACAGCGCGGTGCCCGACGAGGCGGCGCTCCTGACACTGCTCGGTCTGCTGATCACCGTTCCGGTGCTCTATGGCCTGTTCTTCGGCAATGGCCGCCTTCTCGGCGCCGTCCTCACCGGGACCCGGCTCGTCCGGATCAAGGACGGCGGCCGGGTCGGCGCGGCGGCCTGCTGGGCCATGCTCGTGCGCACGGTGCTGGCCCCCCTCATGCTCGTCGCGATGGTGATGACCGGACTGGGCGCCGGCTCGGTCAGGAGGATCAGCATCGACGACGAAGCCACCCGTCGGCTCCACGCGGCAGGGTTCCCGCGCCTGGTCCGGTCGAACTGAACGGCTAGCCCAAACGCCGCAAGAACACCAAGCCGCGCACACCTCGACCACGACGAACAGGTTAAAACTCAAGCTAGCGGACGCGCTCGTCCCATTCCGGCGCGTCGACGAAGTGGACGTCATACCGTTCGTGAATGCGCTCGACCTCCTCCGGTGCGACGTTCCCCCGCAGGATCTCGGGCAGGACACGGAAATAGCCGAACCGTTCGACGCCGGGCGCCAGCGTGATGAGGACGTCCGCGGCGACGTCCGGCGGCGCCGCGAACGCGTGCCGGACACCCGGCGGGACCACCACGTAGCCACCCCGCTCGACCGTGAGCGTCTCGGCGCCCATCAGCATCCGCAACGCTCCCTCCAGCACGTAGAAGGCTTCGGCGGATTTCTTGTGATAGTGCGGTTTCGTACCGGGTTCGCCGGCGCGCAGGGATAATCGGTTCGCGCCGAGGAACCCGCCCGTGTGCTCGCCGTCGGCCAGCAACCACAACGCGGGCTTCTCGATGACCTCCGCGTCCTTCTCCTGCATGACCCAGGCTTCGTTCACCATCGTGCTCGCTCCCCATCTAGTTGAAGTCTTCAACCAAAGCTAGACCGAAGTGGTTGAAGGCGTCAACTGTTACGGTGTGGCCGTGACCAACTGGCTCGACACGGAACAGCAGCGTGACTGGCGGGCGTTCATCGAAGGATCGGTGCGCTTCATCGACCTGCTCGACCGGCGGCTGCGCGAGGAGCACGGGCTTTCCCTGGCGGAGTTCGAACTCCTGGTGCGACTGTCCGAAGCAACCGACAGGTCGATGCGCATGGCGGACCTCGCGAAATCGGCGTACTACTCGCGCAGCCGGCTCTCGCATCGCGTCAACGGACTGGAGACCCGCGGCCTCGTCCAGCGGGAATCGACCGCCGACGACGGCCGTGGCGTGCGCGCCCGGCTCACCGACGAAGGGCACGAGACCCTGCTCCGCGCGGCACCGGACAACCTCCGCACCGTCCGCGAACACTTCGTGGACGTGATCGCGCCGGAAGACCTCCAGGCCGTCGGCCGCGCCATGCGCGCCGTCGCCGGCCGTCTCGATCAGTGACGCGAGGCGGCGAAGTCCCCTCAACTCCTTCCCGCCTGCCCCGCCTCCGGAGCCACCCAAACCGTCAGCGGCGGTGTCGCGAACGGCCGATATGAGCCGGACCACACGCTCAGCCGGTCTTGGCGACAGCCGGTAATCTCCGTTTCATGAGCGACGCGCCGCCGAGCCCTTCCGAGGCCTTCGACCTGCTGCTCGCCGGTAACCGGCGTTTCATCGCCGGCACCCCGGAGCACCCGAACCAGGACGCCACCCGCCGCGCCGAAACAGCCCCGGGACAGCGTCCGTTCGCTGTCCTCTTCGGCTGTTCCGACTCGCGGCTCGCCGCCGAGATCATCTTCGACCGCGGGCTCGGCGATCTGTTCGTCGTCCGCACCGCCGGGCACGTCGCCGGTTCGGAGGTGCTGGGCAGCATCGAATACGCCGTCAGCATCCTCGACTGTCCCCTGGTCGTCGTGCTCGGCCATGACTCCTGTGGCGCCGTCGCCGCGACTCGCGCGGCGCTGACCGAAGGACTCGGCACCAACGGCTTCGTCCGCGACGTCATCGAACGGGTCACCCCGAGCGTCCTCGCCGCCCGCGCCGCCGGGCTCACCGGCGACGACGAGATCATCGACGAGCACATCCGGCACACCGTCGACCTCCTGGTCGACCGTTCGCGGCTGCTCGCAGACAAGATCGACGCCGGGGAAACCGCTGTCGTCGGACTGTCCTACCACCTGGCCGACGGCAGCGCGCGCGTCGTCACCACCCGTGGTTTGAGCGAGCGACCGGCGGACGCCCAGCCTGTGTGAGGGTCCCGGCGAAGTCGCACAGCTGTTGGTCGGTGTCGCTCTTGATGATTCGGGGTCGTGAGTGGCGATTCGGGTTCTAACCCGAATCGCCACTCACGACCCCACCGTGACAAGCTCGCCTCCGCACCGACCGCCCACTTGACCAGCGGTTATGCGACTTCGCCTTGCCCCTGCCCAGCCTGTTTGAGGGTGAAGACGCCGAGGGCCGCGGCGAGCAGTCCGATCGCCAGTGCGATGAAGCCGCCGACGATTCCGTAGCCGGTGCCGGGGCCACCCTTGGCGGCGACCACCACGAAACCGCCGCCCGCCATACCGAGCAGGCCCGCCGTCAGGGCCACGACGGCTCCGCGCCGGGTGCCGCCGGAACGGAAGCGAGCGAGCCCGCCGGCGATCACTCCGATCACGCCGGCGAGCACGGCCACCAGCGACCAGAGACGGCCGGCGGTCAGGTAGGCGCCGGTGGCTTCGTTCGCGGCCAGTAGTTGGTGGACCGACATGGGGCACTCCTTCGCTCGATGACTGGATGCCTCTCGATCGTGTCCGTCTGCCTGCCTCCGGTCGTCCAGTGGACGCAGACAATCCGGACTGCCGCCGACGCCGTAGGAGCTCCGGAACTACCGCGTGCGCGGTAGTCGGCGGATCGTCCCCGCGGAGGAGTCGCGCGGCCGGACGGCTGGCTAGTGTGCACGCATGAGCAGGGGCCGGATCGGGATCTGGGACTGGGCGATCGCCGCCGGGGTGACGGCGGTTCTGCTGATCACGGCCCTGTCCGGATCCTCCGTGAGTCTCGACCCGCTGGGCTACGTGCTGCTGGCAGCCGGTGGCCTGGCGCTCGCCGCGCACCGCAGGGCTCCGCTCATGGTGCTGGCCGTGACCGGCGTGTGCGCGCTGGGATACCAGGCCTTCGGTTTCACCGTGCCCGTCGTCGCCTATCTGGTCGCCGTCTACGCCGCTGTCCGGGCCGGTCACTGGATCGTCGCCGTGGCCGGGTCGCTGCTCATGGTCGGCGCGTTGCCGCTGGTGATCCTGGTGTCCGGCAACGCCACCGCCGTGAGTGACGCACTCACTCAAAGCCGGGACGCTCTCCAACTGGCCTGGCTGATCGCCGCCGGCGCGGCGGGCGAGGCGCTGCGACAGGCGGAACGCCGGGCCGACGAGGCCGAGCGCACCCGGGAGGAGGCCGCACGGCGCCGGGCCGACGAGGAGCGGCTGCACATCGCGCGGGAACTGCACGATTCCCTCACCCACCAGATCTCCGTCATCAAGGTGCAGGCCGAAGTCGCCGTCCACCTCGCGGCCAAACGGGGTGAGCCGGTGCCGGAATCGTTGCTGGCGATCCGGGAGGCGGGCCGGGAAGCGACCCGGGAACTGCGGGCGACCCTGGAAGCCCTGCGTGACGATGAGACGAATCCTCCGCACGGGCTCGACCGGATCGCCGATCTGGTGGAACGGGCACAGGCGACCGGTCTGGACGCGACGCTCACCGTCGAGGGGCAACGGCACGACCTGCCCGCGGCGGTGGACCGCACCGCGTACCGGATCGTCCAGGAGTCCTTGACGAACATCGCCCGGCACGCCGGGGCCACGACCGCGTCGGTCCGGATCGATCACCGTCCGGGTGCCGTCGCCATCCAGGTCGACGACGACGGCAAGGCCACCCCGGACACCGAGCCGATCCCCGGTGTCGGACTGCTGGGGATGCGTGAACGGGTCACCGCTCTCGGCGGCAGGCTCCACGCCGGACCGCGAACCGCGGGCGGCTTCTCCGTCCAGGCCGAACTCCCCGTGGAGCGGACGTCGTGATCCGCGCCGACGTACTTTTCCCCGAGGAGGCGCAGTGATCACCGTCCTGTTGGTCGACGACCAGCCGCTCCTGCGCAGCGGGTTCCGCGCGCTGCTCGACGTCGAGGACGACATCGAGGTCGTGGCCGAAGCCGCCGACGGCCGCGAAGGCGTGGCACTCGCCAAGGAACACCTTCCCGACATCGCGCTCATCGATATCCAGATGCCCGTCGTCGACGGCATCGAAGCGACCCGGCGCATCGCCGCCGACCCGGCTCTGTCCGGTGTGCACGTCGTCATCCTGACCAACTACGGCCTGGACGAGTACGTCTTCAACGCCCTTCGCGCGGGCGCGGCGGGCTTCCTCGTCAAGGACATCGAGCCCGAGGACTTCCTTCACGCCGTACGCGTCGCCGCGCGCGGCGACGCCCTGCTCGCGCCGTCGATCACCCGCAAGCTGATCGACCGGTACGTCACCCGGCCGCCCCACACCGGCACCGGAAAGGGACTGAAGGAACTGACGAACCGGGAACGCGAAGCCGTCGCCCTGGTCGCGCAAGGCCTGTCCAACGACGAGATCGCCGACCGGATGGTGATCAGCCCGTTGACCGCGAAAACCCACGTCAATCGCGCCATGACCAAACTCCACGCCCGCGACCGCGCGCAACTCGTGGTGCTCGCCTACGAATCCGGCCTGGTCGTACCGGGTTAGGCCGTGTACACCGGAAAGCGCGGATACCGGCCCTGACCGTGCGGTCGCGCGAAGAACTGTCGGGACGGTGAGCGTCCCTGATCCTCCACGCTCGGATCGCTCGACCATCTGACCAGTGCGAGGGTTCCCTGTGTTGACGATGTGGGAATCGGGACGTTGAGTGTCCCGATTCCCACATCGTCGAGCGGGCGTGCCGGTCTCGGAGCTTGATCAAGGCCACGCCATCCGGTCGACACCTCGAGAGGGGAGGATTCCGGACACTGAACGTCCGGATTCCTCCCTCTCACCACCATCGGCTCCACCGAGGCACCAGAACCCGAAACGCCACTCACGAGCTGTGCACGGCAGCTCCTGTCTCGTCGGTTCCGTTGTCGATCTTCGAGTACCCGGGAGCGGGCAGGCGAATCATGACGGGCAGCGGCGGGCCGCGAGGCCGGCGAGCGTGCGATGGCAGACCTTGCCGGTCCGGCCCAGCGGGAGTTCGGGAAAGGTGAGCAGGAGTTCCGGCAGTTTGCGGACGGCGAGGCCTCCGGCGGTGAGGAACGCCGTGAGCTCGGCCAACGTCGGCGAGTGTCCGTCACGGATGGTCACGCAGGCGCAGAGCCGTTCTCCCAGGCCGGTGTCCGGTACCGGGACGCAGGCGACCTCGCTGATCGCGGGATGGTCCCCGATCGCGAGCTCGACCTCGGCCGGGCTGATCGTGTACCCGCCGCGGATCACCACGCGTTTGCGCCTGCCGGTGACGTGGAGCCTGCCCTGGTCGTCGAACCGGCCGTTGTCACCCGTCCGCACCCAGCCCCCGTCGAGCCGGTTCGCGGCGTCCAGTTCCGGCGCGGCGACGTAGCACAACGGTGCCATGGGACCTCGTGCGCAGATCTCGCCGTCGACGAGGCGAATCTCGCAGACGGCGGGATCCGGGACGCCGACACCGTTCTCCGGCTCCGTCGTATGGCAGTTGACGCCATCGGACGAGCCGTAGATGTCGATCATCCGGACGCCGAACCGCCGACGGCAGGCGTCGCGTGTCGAAGGCGGCAGAGTGTCACCGCTCGACACGATGGACACGAGTCCGGACGTGTCCACTGTGTCCAGCGGGTGCTCGGCCATGCGCCGCCACATCGCGGGTACGGCGAACACCTGCGTCGGACGGTGCTCGGTGATCAGCCGGAGCGCCGCTCCCGCCTCGAACCGGCGTGTCAAGACCAGTGTGCCCCCGGCGCGGCACAGCGTCACCGGTACTCCGAACGAGCCGAATCCCGAGGTCAGCGAGACGAGGACCAGGTCTCGAGGCGCCGTGGTGCCGCCATGGACGGCACGGAGATAGTTGGCCCGGCCGCCGGCGAAAGCGTTGTGCGAGTAGGCGACCATCTTCGGTTCCGACTCCGAGCCGGACGACACCAGGATCCTGGCCGGAGCGTCCGGGTGCGGACGGAGGTGAGCCGCGCGGCGCGGATCCGAGGAGCCCTCCACTCGTCCGTTCTCGATGACGAAGCGGACACCCGCGCGGTCGAGGAGGCTGTCCGAGCCGGAGCGCAGCGGCAAGACCACGGCGCCGAGGGCGAGGACGGCCAGTTCGGCGATCACCGCGTCACGTCCGTCGGGTTCCCGCACCGCGACGATGTCCGTCGAACCGCATCCGGCGACCGAAAGCCGGGCCGCCAGTTTCCGCACCGCGGCGTCCAGCGTCGTGTAGTCGAGCGCGCCCTCGTCGTCGATCACCGCCGTACGAAGCGGATGCTCGCGAACCCGGTCACGGAACAACGAGTACAGCTCGCGGTCCGGGCAGTGTCCACATCGGACCCATTCGCGGCGCAGCCGGGCGGGCACGAGGTCACGCAGGATCACCCCGGTCGCCGACAGCCAGGTCATGACCTGAATTCCCACGGCGATCCGACGAGTACGCAGTCGGCGTGGATCAGCGCGCGGGAAAAGCGGGGATCCGCGGCGAGGGCGGCGAGATCGTCGCACACCGGAACGGTCAACGGGCGGTCGCAGGACCGCCGGGCGCCCGCGTTGAGCCTGCCCGCCGCGGACAGGAGCGACGAGTCGACGCGGGTGGCGCCACGGGCCAGTCCCGTCACGATCCCGTGTGCGCAGACGACCCCGCCGAACACGTCGACGATCGTCATCAGCGACGAAGGGACCCCCGCGTGGGCCTGCACGACGAAATCCGTGCCCACCGGGGGTTCCGGGCCCAGTTCGGCACCCCATCCCGACGCGTGGGCGTACAGGATCCCCGGCCGGGCGCGCGCCAGATCGAGGGCGCGCAGCGACCATTGCCCGGCCTTGCCCGGCGCCCAGTTGTGCAGGAACACGTCGGCGCCGACGGCGAGTTCGAGCAGGTGGTTCCCGCCTTCCGGGGTGCTCAGGTCGATCTCGACGACTTCCTTGCCGTCGTTGAGCGCGCGGAACCTTGCCGACGTCCGCCCGGCGATCGGCGGGACCCACCGCAGCGGATCGCCGCCCGGTGGTTCGATCCTCAGCACGGTCGCGCCGAGCAGCCGGAGCAGGTGCCCTGCCAACGGACCCTGGACCCGGCGGCAGGATTCGAGTACGAGCAAACCGGACAACGGAAGTGGCTCCACCGGCGGGACCGGCTGGTACCCGCGGCCCTCGCCGCGCACGACGAACGCGGGTGAGATCTCGATCGGGCGGTCCGCCACTCGCACCAGCGTCATGCCGGACAGGACGGCGGCGTCCTCGATGTCGGCGATCGGCCGGGCGGCAAGAGTTTCCGTCAGCCGCGGCGGCAAGGGGCAGGTCGCGGTGGCGAAGCGCTGCATGAACGGCAGCCAGCTACGGGAAGTCGTTCGCTCGTCGACCCCGAGCCCCGGCCAGAACCGCTGCCACACCGCCGGATCGAGGGTCTCGATCTCGAAGAAGACCCCATCGGCCGAACGGAAGGGCGGCCCGCCGGGAATCAGCGGCTCCTGGTGATCGTCGTCGGTCGTCGCCGCCGCGAGATACTGCGAGATCGCCAGCAAAGCCGCCTGCGCCAGTGAAGTGGACACGCCGCGCAGCGGGATGCCCCGGCCGTGGGCGAGCTTCAGCGCGACGGCGCCCAGTTCGGCGAGTTCGGCCGCGAGGATGGACGCGTAGTCGAGCCCCAGCCGGGCCGGCCCGCCGGACCTCCGGCCGTGTACGTGCATGATCCCGCAGGCGGCTTGCACGTCGAGCTCACCGGCCAGCGGCAGGTCGACGGGGCCCGCCACGGTCACCGTGTCGAGTGCGGTGCTCATCCGGCGCGCCTGCCGTGCACGGAGTACACGACGCACGACGACGCGCGGAACCCCGGATCCGCCATGACCGCGCGCACCTCGGCGAGCTCGTCGTCGGTCAGGCCGGCGGCGATCAGCTTGTCCCGCAGGTGATGGGTGTGGTGGATGAGCAACCTCAGTCCGGGTGAGCCCGCCCGCCACGGGAAGAGCACGGGCACCGGATCGACGTCGACCAGGCCCGCGGCGGCCATCGACGCGGCGGCACGGCGGCCCCACGTGCCGTCCCCGCCCGCCATGGTGAACGTCTTCTCCTTGGCCGCCAGGAACTTCTCGTAGAGTTCCGCCGATCGCGCGTCGGGGGCGAGCAGCACCGGGCCGTAGGAGATGTCGAACTCGTCGATCTGCATCCAGCCGCCCGGTTCGAGGGCACGCGCCAGCTTGCGGAGCACGGCCTCCCGCTCGGGCAGATGCTGCAACACCAGCCTGGCGTGGATGAGGTCGAATTCGCGACGGGGCAACGGATCCCGGACGATGTCGTGCCGAAGCACGGTCAATCCCTGCCCGGAGGCGAGGTGCCCGGTCTTGATGTCGGTCGCCAGCACCGACCCGGTCGGCGCCACCCTGGCGGCGAGCCACTGTGCGACGCCGCTGCCACCCGCGCCGACCTCCAGACAGGACCAGCCGTCTCCGACGCCGGTCTCCGCGAGCCGTGCGAACGTGACCGGGTCGTACGCCTCGGAAAGACAGCGATGCTGTTCGATGGCATGTCCATTGTCGTTGTCGAACACGTAAGCCGTTCTCACGTCCACCTTCCCGATCCATGCGTTTCGGCCGTCCCGGTCAGCCGCGCCAGCAGTTCCAGTCGCCGCACTTTCCCGGTTCCTGTTCTCGGGACCTCGTCCCACGGGAGCACCACCGGCTCCCCCAGCGGCGGCAGGTCGAGTACCGCGGCCCGCCAGCGCGCCGGATCGAGGCCGGTGTCGGTCACGACGACCGGGATCGGCGCCTGTCCCGCCGCGGAAAGCAGCACGCATTCGGCGATGGCCGGGAGGCGGTCCTCGATCTGGTCCTCCACGGCGAGACAGCTCATCCCGGGAACGCTGTCGACCTCACGATCCAGCAGGGTCACCGCGCCGGTCCGGCTCACCACGCCGAGGTCTCCGGTGTTCCACCACGGGCCGTGGGCCTTGGCCGCCCACCGGTCCTGTTCACCCACGTACGCCACGCATCGGGCGCGAGTGCGGGCGAGCACCAGCCCGGCGGTGCCCCGCGGCACCGGTTCGGCGGTCTCCGGGTCGACGACCCGGAGCCGGGCGAGGCCCGGCATCGGCCTGCCGAGATCGCGGGTCGTATGCGCGGAACGTCTGGTGAAGAACCGGAACGAGAGCGGTCCCGTCTCCGATTGACCCCAGCCCTGCATCCACAGTGGACGCTTTCGACGAGTCGCGTGGAGCATCGTCCTGATCACCGGAGGATGCACGGCGTCGTAGGTGCTGACGAACCTCCGCACCCGGCGGAACGGGTTCTCCGGTGTGCCCGCGAGCGGCCGCCAGCGCACGTACGCCGACGGGAGTGCCTCGATGACGGTCGGCCGACGACGGCCGAACACCCTTGCCGCCGAAGAGGAATCGCTCAGGATCACGATCTCCCGTGGCGCGAGGCACAGCGCCGACGCCGTCCAGCAGAAGGTGCGGCCGTGCGCGTACGCGCTGGCGTTGCCCAGCACGTCGTCACGCCGGAGACCGAGGACGGGCCAGCGGACCGACTCCGGCCGCGCCAGCCGGTCGATGATCGTCCGCGTCGTGTGGACGACCAGTTTCGGTGTTCCGGTCGTCCCCGAGGTGTGGCAGATGAGCAGCGGTTCGTCGTCGTGCCTTCGGTGCGGCGCGGGCGGCGACGCGGCGGCGAACTCCTCGATCCGCAGGACCCGGTCCGCGCCGGGCGCCGGGCGATCGGTGACGAGCACCGCGGGGCCGAGGCGTTTCAGCAGGAGTTCCACCGTGTCGTCCGGCAGCAGGCCGGACAGCTTCGCCGGGACCGCCCCGATCCGCACCGCGGCGCAGGCGAGCAGGTCGTAGTCCCAGTGGTTGCGCTTGACGATGGCCACCCGGTCCCCCGGCCCCACACCGGCTTCGGAAAGCCACCCCGCGGCGTCCCGCACCAGCCCGGCGAGGTCGGCGACCGTGTAGTCGGTGCCGTGCATCGGCGCGATGTCGAACGGCCGGTCGAGGTGGACCCTCGTCCGGGTGTGCGCGCACTCGTCGAACAGCGTGCCCATGTCGTGCGGTTTCATCGGGCCCTTTCCTCCGCCGGGCGAGTGGCGAGCCGTCGAGCGGCCCGGATACCGGAGCGGACGGCCGCCTCGCTGCACGGGCTCAGGAACACCCAGTCACCCGCGTAGTCGACGACGCCACGGCCGAGACCCGCCTCGAACGAGGCTCGCAGGGCGAGCGCCCGAGGCGTCGCTTCGGGCGCCGCGTGCCGCACCCGCCGGACGATCGAGCGGTGGGTCGCCGCATTCAGGCCGGGAACGAGAGGCTCGGCGGCACCGGCCAACCGGCTCGCCACGTCCTCGTCGGAGGCGTCGAGCAGATCCGGCACCACGGCCGGATGGGCCATGAGCGTGACCAGTCCACGGCCTTCCGGCGCGCGACCGGGGTGTTTCAGATGGTCGAAGATGACCGTGGACACCGTGCCGTTCTCCGCGGTCGGCACGACCAAGGCGTAGTCGGGACCACCGAGCGGACGATCGAGCAGCAGATGCGCCTTGACGACCGGGGTGAACGAGCAGGCGTCGAGGAAGTCCGAGCCGTGCCGCGGGCGAAGCCGCGCGGCCACCGGGGCGGGCACGGCCAGCACGACCGCGCGCGCCGTGATCTCGCGCGTGCCGCTGAGGATCCGCGCCGGGGAACCGTCATCGACGACCTGATCGACACGGAACCCCGTGCTGACGTCGGTTTTCGCGGCGAGAGCGCGGGCGAGGGTGTCCATGCCGTCGCGGTACGCCCGCCAGGTCGGCGGCGGGCCCACCGCGGTCAGCAGGGCGAGCAAGGGCGCGGCCGCCGAACGCGCCGGATCCCAGCCGAAGAAGCCGGAGACCACCGGCTGCAGCAGGTAGTCCAGCAGGTCCGGATGATGCGGCGCGGCGAACTCCGCGACCGTGGCCTCGCCCAGCCGGGACGCCTCCGGACGTTCGGTGTCGAAGCTCCCCCGGATCACACGCGCCGCGTCCAGCCGCGCCCGGAGGGACAGCCCCGCTCCGGTGAGCAGTCCTCGCGGCTGCGCGACGCCGGACCGTGCCCGGCCCCGCCACATCGCGATGCCACGGCCGATCCGGGGCGCCGCGGCGTCGTCGACGCCCAGTTCCGCCAGCAGCCGCCAGGTCGCCTCGTAACCCCGCTCGGCCATCTGCTCGGCACAGGTGTCGATCAGGTAGCCGTCCTCGCGCAGCGTCGTCATCCGGCCGCCGACCACGTCGGCCGCTTCGAAGACCCGCGCTTCCCGCCCCGACCGGCCGAGCCGGTACGCGGTGGTGAGTCCGGCGACGCCCGCGCCGACCACCGCCACGTCGACGTCGGTCACGTGATCACCACCAGGTTCACCACGACCAGCGTCAGCACGGTGAGCCGGTGGATCCGGATGCCGAGCATTCGCGCCCGCAGGATGTCGTCCCGCGCGAACCCGAGCCACACCTGCCGGATCCGCGCCACGATCGTGGGCGACAGCGCGAACGGGAACCACCACGGGCCGCCGAGCGCGGGTACGGCGAGGATCAGCGCGAACTCGGCCGCCGAAACGGCGATCACGAAGAACATGTTGCCCCGCGGGGAGGTCAGGGCCGCGACCGTCGGCCTGCCGACCCGCCGGTCGCCGTCGACGTCGTTGGTGTTGGAGTAGACGCCGAACAGCAGCGGCCCCAGCCCGAACAGCAACGCCTGGGCGAGGGTGAATCCGGTGAACTCACCGGAGGCGAGACCGTACGGCGCCAGCACCAGCGCCCAGCCGAGCGCCGCGATGAAGAACTCCTGGAAGCCGTGGTAGCTGAGCTTTACGCCCCAGGAGTACTGCAACGAGAAGACGTAAGTGACGACAACGAGCACGACGGTCCACACAGGACGGTGGGGAGCGATCGCGATGGCCGCGAGCCACAGTGCCGCACCGACGACGCCGGTCGCCCACGCGAACCGCAACACCTGGTCCTCGTTCAGCGTTCCCGCTACCAGTGGCTTGCGGTACCGCTTGCGCCGGAGGTCGTCGGGCGAGTAGTTCGTGATGTCGCTGCCGTCGCGGTAACCGGTGAGGTCGTCCAGCGCGACCATCGCCGCGATCACGAACACCTCGCCGAGCAGGAACACCCCGACCGACGCCAGGACACTCGCGTCGAACCTCGACGCCGGCGCGAGCAGCGTCCACACCACGGCCACACCGAGGTAGTAGTCGACGATGTCGAGCTTCGCGAGCCGGAAGTACGCTTTGCCCCGGGTGACGGCAAGGGTGGTCATCGCGGGTCGTCCAGCGCGATCAGCGCGGCGAACGACCGGTCGCCGCCAT
The DNA here is from genome assembly GCF_003947325.1 of Amycolatopsis sp. WAC 01375. NCBI lineage: Bacteria > Bacillati > Actinomycetota > Actinomycetes > Pseudonocardiales > Pseudonocardiaceae > Amycolatopsis > Amycolatopsis sp. WAC 01375. The sequence continues at coordinate 60,104 of NZ_QHHW01000055.1, read as the reverse complement.
AATGCAGCTCACGCCGTTCGAGCAGGTGGGCGCCGGGAAGAAGGGCCAAGTACTCCTCCACGGTCCGCAACCTCGAGAACCTGCCGACCGGGATGTCGGCCTCCTCGTACTCCACCAGGACGAGATGCCGGGCCGCCGCGGCGATCGCCCGGCACGCTTCGGCGATCTCGTCGTCGTCCAGGACGTGCATCAGCACCCACACGCAGACGGCGGCGTCGAATCGCCTGTCCTGCCAGGGAAGCCGCTGGACGGTCGTCCGCACGAAGTCCACAGTGGACAGATGGGCGCAGTTCTCCCTGGCCAGCGCGAGCATGCGCGGAGTCATGTCGATCGCCGTCACCGTGCGGGCCTGCGCCGCGATCGCCGGGGTGAGCCTGCCCATCCCGCACCCGATCTCCAGCGCGGCCCCCACCCCGCCGAGTGAACGCAGCAGGCCGGTGACGAGCCGGATGGTGCGCGCGGTCGTTTCGGCCGCGAGTTCGGCGGGCTGGGAGGCACGCATGACCCGGGCCAGCCCGGGCCGCTCCGCGCGTCTGCGCCACTCGTCGGCGACCTCACTCGGCGCGGGGGTCCGGGTTACCTGCTGCATCACGACTCCTTCGCGAATCGGCACACCGCGTCCGCGATGCGTTCCACCTGCTCGTCGGTCAGATGCGGGTAGATCGGGATGGCCAGCGTGCGCCGCGCGGCCGATTCCGCCGCGGGCCAGGTGTCACCCGGCCGGGTGTAGCGGGCGAAAGCGGGCTGCCGCGGCAACGGCGCCGGGTAGTACACGTGCGAGCCGATCCCTTGCGCCGCCAAGTGATCCCGGAGTTCGTCCCGGCGCTCGCTCAGCAGCGAATAGACGTAGTAACACCGGCCGTCGCGGGCTGGAGGCGGCGCGAGCACGCCGCAACCGGCCAGTTCGGCGAAGCGTCCGGTGTAGTACTCGCCGATCCGCGCCCGGCGTTCGAGCCGCTGGGACAGGGTCGGGAACCGGTACAGCTGGAACGCCGCCATGATCTCGTCGAACCGGCTGTTGTACCCGACACGGTGATACCGGAACCGGGTCTTGCCGTCCTGGCCGTGGTTGCGCAGCATCCGCACCACCGAACCGAGCTCACGGTCGTCTGTGACGACCATTCCACCCTCGCCCGGCATGCCGAACGTCTTGACCTGCACGAACGAGTACACCCCCGCGTCGCCCCACCGCCCGGCCGGAGTGCCCGCGAGCGTCCCTCCCTGCGCGACGGCGGAATCCTCCAGCAGCCGCACGCCCGCGTCGGTGGCGATCCGGCGCAACGCGGGCATGTCCGCCATGACCGAGAACATGTGCGCCGGCATGATCACCTTGGTGCGCGGGGTGATCAGGTGGGCGACCTCGGCGGGGTCGACGACCATGGTCCACGGGTCGATGTCGGCGAACACCGGCGTCGCGCCGAGCAGCGCGGGCGCGGCCGCGAGCGGTGCGCAACCGAAGGCGGGCACGATCACCTCGTCCCCGGCGCCGACGTCCATCGCGCGCAGCACCAGCATCAGCGCGGAGGTTCCACTTCCGCAGGCAATCGCGTCCGCGGCACCGACCGAATCACGGATGACCTGCTCGAATCGGGCCGTATGCACTCCGAGAATGAATTTCTGTTCCGGCGCGAGACCGACCATCCTGACGATGTCCAGAAGTTCTTCGCGGTCGTCGTCGAAGAGATCCGTCGGGAAGAACGGCAGCGTCATCCGCGCCGCCCCTGAAAGAAATCGCGGATCGAGTAGCAGACCCGCTCGCAATCGACGGTCGGCATATCCGGATACAGCGGTAACGCGAGAGTGTGACGGCAGGCATTCTCGGCGTTCGGGAATTCACCCTTCCGGTAACCCAGTCCGGCGAAGCAGGGTTGCAGATGAAGCGGTGTCGGGTAGTACACCTCGGTCTGCACGCCTTTCGCCGCCAGATGCGCCGCCAGGTCGTCCCGCGAGTCCACCTCGACCACGTACACGTAGAACACGCTGTCCGGCCGCGCCACCGGCAGCTTGCGCACCCCGGCGACGTCCGAGAGCGCCTCGGTGTACCGGGAAGCCAGTTCCGCGCGCCGGGTGATGTCGTCGTCGAGCCCGGTGAGCTTCGAGAGGAGGACGGCAGCCTGGATGTCGTCCATCTTGCTGTTCACGCCGGGCAGCCCGGTCGCCGTCGAGATCGCGGGGAAGTCGGCGATCGTGGCACCGAACCGGCCGTGGTGGCGGAGCGCGTCGACGGTCCCCGCGATCCGCGGGTCGTCGGTGAGGACCGCGCCCGCGTCACCGAGCGCGCCCAGCGTCTTCGTCGGGAAGAAGGACAGCACACCACCGGCGCCGAACAGGCCCGCGTGGGCGCCGCGGTGCCGCATGCCGATGGCCTCCGCGCTGTCCTCGACCACCGTGAGCCCGAGGCGGCGCGCGACGTCGAGGACCCCGTCGATGTCCGCGAGCTGCGAGAACAGATGCGTCGGCATGACGAACCGGGTGCGCTCCCCCGCGGCGTCGGCCACCGCGGCCGGGTCGATCCCGTAGCCGTCCGGCTCGATGTCGGCGAAGACCGAGGTGCCGCCCGCGAGCACGACCGAGGTCGCCGTCGCGCCGAACGAGAAGGCCGGGACGACCACTTCCTCACCGGACTCCAGACCCGCCGCCCGTAGCAGGAGGACGAGCGCGTCCGTTCCGCTGTTCACCCCGATGACGAACTTCGCGCCCGTGTACGCCACCAACGCGGCTTCGAGCTCGGCCACCTTGCGGCCGTGCGAATACTTGCCATTCTCGATCACATCGAGAATATGTCGCCTGGTACTGGTCCAGGTTCGCTCGAATGTGGCCGATTGGTCGTGGAAAGACACCGACAGCGTACCCACCTCCGGTGGCGTAGGAACCGTTCCCGAGCGTAGATGAGGAAATCCGGCCACCCGGCAGATTCGCACTTCCTGGTCAACCCGGGACCGAAGCATTGACACTTGATCTTCGTGATGTCAGTTTTGAAATGGATTTCGAATTGCGAAACTCGAGGAGCAGACTCACCAGTGCGTTCATTCGTTGTGGGACTCGGCCGCGCCGGCGCGGGTCTGCATCTTCCGGTCTTGGCCAAACTCCGCGAACGAACCCCTCAGCTCTTCGACGACGGCCCCGTCACGGCGTGCGAGCCGCGACAGATCGTCGCCTCCCGGCCGGGTCTCGTGGTCGCGCCGACCATCGACGCCGCGGCCACCGGGCTCGATCCCGACGGCACCGTCGCCCACGTCTGCACGCCGCCGACCGAACGTCTCACGGTGCTCACCGAGCTCGCCACGTTGGGTTTCCGCAAGGTGATCGTGGAGAAACCGCTCGCCGCCGACATCGACGACCTCGCCCGCATCATCCGCCTGCGCCGCAAGTACAAGCTGCATGTCGAGGTCGTCGAGCCCTGGCTCGCCAGCACCCTCACGGCACGGTTGGTCGAGCTGATCCGCGACGGCCGGTTCGGCGCCGCGAAGTCGATCGACATCGTCCAGAACAAGCCGAGATTCCGCCGTTCACTCGTCCGGCCCGGGCATCCGACCGCCTTCGACGTCGAACTGCCGCACGGGGTCGCGCTCGCGCTGCGGCTCGCGGGGGCCGCCCGGGTCACCCACGCGTCCGGATCCGATCTCGAAGTCGAGGGCAACGTCGGCCCCCGGATGGGCGGGGCCGCGGTCGGGCTCCGGCACAATTCGGGTATCCACACGGAGATCCGTTCGGACCTCACTTCCCCGGTGCGGGAGCGGCGGGTCACCGTCGAATTCGAGCAGGGCACCGCTGTCGGGCATTTCGCGGTGAGCGGCGAAGACCACCACTCGCAGCTGACACTGTCTTCGAACGGCCGGTCCGAGCACGTCGTGCTGCGGGACGACGCGATGACCGAGTGGATGTTCGAGGCCTACCGGAAGTTCCGCCTGGACGGGGAACAGACCCAGGGGTTCACCTTCGCCACCGAAGTGGTGCGGCTGCTTTCGGTGGCCAAGAACATCTGCGCGGAACCGGTCTCCCGGCCAAGGCGTCCCGAACCCGACGCGGTGGCCACCCATGCCGGATGACCCGGTGCTCGCCGGCATCACGGACGAGGCGGCGGCGGACCTCGGCGGCCAGCTCTCAGTGCTCGGCACCTTGGGGTGGAAGGCGATCGAACTGCGCAGCGTCGACAACGACGCCATCGCCGACCTCTCCGACGAACGGTTCGACGCCGTCGCGACCACCCTGTCGGACCAGGGGGTGAGCGTGGTCTGCCTGGCGTCCCGGATCGGTGGCTGGGCCCGGCCGATCGGCACCGATTTCCGGCACGACCTCGCCGAACTCGACCTGCTCGCCGGGCGAGCCAAGGCGATCGGCACCCGCTACCTCCGGATCATGTCCTATCCCAACGACGGACTGAGCGATCACCGATGGCGCGCTCAGGTCATCGCGCGGATCACCGTCCTCGCCGAACGCGCCGAGAAGCACGGGGTGACGCTGCTGCACGAGAACTGCTCGGGCTGGGCGGGGACCAGGGCCGAGCGCATGCTCGAACTGCTGGACGAGGTCGCGAGCCCGGCGCTGAAGTTGTTGTTCGACACCGGAAACGGCGTCGCCCACGGGTACGACGGGTTCGACCTGCTCGCCGACATCGCCGTCCACGTCGAACACGTGCACATCAAGGACGCGGACGAGCGCGGCTTCACCCTTCCCGGTCAGGGCGCCGCGCGGGTCGCCGACTGTGTGAAGCTCCTCCGGGCCAACGGCTACCGGGGCGCGTGGTCGTTGGAGCCGCATCTCGCGATCAAACCGCACGAACAGGGTGTGCTGGCACCCCACGCGATGTCGTCGTTCGTCGCCGCGGGCCGCGCGATGGCCGGGCTGGTCCAGTGATCCCCGCGGATCGCGACCTGCTGGTACGGCTGCTCGACCTGCCGACGGCCGGTCCGCTCGAGACCACCGGCGAAGTCCGGCTCTGGGACACGATGCGCGCCTACGCCGACGCCGCGACCGAAATCGGTTTCGACGTCCTGAGTTTCGCCGCCCCGGACCCGTCGGTGCTGGACCGCCCCGGTGTTCCCCTGGCGGTCCGCGACGCCGGGCCCGGGTTCCTCGCTTGCCAGCCGAGCCTCGCAATGCGGATCGGCCCCGCCGCTCCCGCCGTGATGTTCAACGTGCACCTCGACACGGTGGCGCCGTTCGAACCGGCGGGGTTCGACGGCACCAGGTTCACCGGCCGCGGCGCGATCGACGCGAAAGGACCCGCGGTGGCGCTGCTCGCCGGTGTCCGGGCCGCCCTCGCGGTGGATCCGGCGGTCGGCCGGGATGCCGGTGTCCTCATCCAGGCCGTGTCCGGCGAGGAGGGTGGCGCGATGGGCACCTTCGGCACGCGCCCGCTCGTCGAAGCGGGATTTCACGGCGCTCTCAACATCTTCTGCGAGCCGACCGGGCTGCGATACCTGCCCCGATGCTCGGCGTCGATGACCGCGTGCGTGCGGGTGGACGGTGAAGACGCCATCGACGACGAGCCGCACCGGGGGCACAACGCGACGGTTCTGCTGGGCTTCCTCGCCCAGCACCTCGCGGACGACCTGGCGAAGCACGGTCAGGTCTGCGTGGCCGGGCTGCACACCGGACGGCTGCACAACAGGGTGTACGGCAGCGGAGAGCTTCTGCTCAACATTCCTTACGACTGCGAAGAAGTAGCGGCGAAGATGACTTCGGCCCTGGAGGACGGGCTGCGCACCGGCATCGCCGGGTTCGTTTCCCGGTTCCGGGAGTCACCGTCCCTCACCCGCACCGCGACGGACGCCGCGGCGATCACCGGCCTGCGGTGGCTGAAACGCGATCTGCCCGCTTTGCCGGTGCAGGACATTTCGCTGCTGGACGCGTTCGTTCCGCGTTGGCCGGACGATGAACCCGGGTTCACCTGCGACGCCCTGTGGCTCGCCGGTGTCCCCGGCGCCAGGACGGCCGTTCTCGGCCCCGGTTCGCTGGGCGCCAACAACGCGCATTCGCGCGGGGAATACGCCGATGTCGAAGAACTCGACCGGTTCAGTGAGCTCGTACGCGAGATCGTCGTGCGGTTCAGCCGGAACGGAGGAGCGTGACCGTGCTGGTGCCCTATCCGGCCTTGCTTTCCCAGGTCACCAAGATCTTCGTGGACCGCGGGGTCCCCGGGGACCGGGCGGCGATCGCCGCCACCGCGTTGTGCCACGGCGACCTGACCGGGGTGACCTCGCACGGCCTGGTCAATCTGACCCGGCTGTACCTGCCCCTGCTCGACCGAGGACGCGCGGAACCGAAGGCGGACATGGTCGTCGAGACCGATCTCGGCGCGTGTGTCCTCGCCGACGCCCGCCGCACGCTCGGGTTGTGGTCGGCGTCGCAGGCGATGGAGCTGGCGTGTGCCAGGGCTTCACGGCACGGCGTCGGCATGGTGTCGCTGCGCGGGGCCACGCATATCGGCTGCGCCGGTCACCACGCCGCGCGCGCCGTCACGCACGGCATGATCGGCCTCATCGCGTCGAACTGCGGCGGGCAGCGCATCGCCCCGCCACCGGGCGGCACGGCCGCGATGCTCGGCACGAACCCGCTCGCGCTGGCCTGTCCCGCCGGTGGCGCGCATCCGTTCGTCCTCGACATGAGCACCACCGTCGTCCCGACCGGCCGGATCCGGGCCGCGGCGCGTGAAGGCCGGGAGATCCCGCCTGGGTGGCTCGCCGACGACGACGGTTCACCGGTGACCGATCCCGCCGCCTTCGACCGGGGCGAGGCTCATCTGCAGTGGCTGGGCGGCGCTCCCGAAACGGGCGCGTACAAGGGATTCGGGCTCGGCCTGCTCGTCGAGGTGCTCGGCGCGCTGGTGCCCGGCGCCACGCTCGGCGCGACCTCCGCAGACGCGGACCGAGACGACGACATCGGGGTCTTGGCGCTGGCGATCGCCCCGGAGGTCCTGCGCTCCGGATTCGCCTCCGACGCGTCCGCGCTCTTCACCGCCGTGCGTGGCTGGCCCACGCGTGATCCCGCCGCCCCGGTCGCCTACCCCGGCTGGCACGAGGGCGAGCGCGCGGCCCGGTTCCGCGAGCACGGTGTGCCGGTTCCCGACGCGGTCTACGAGGAACTCCGCGCGGCACTGGAGAGGACACCCGGATGATCCGGGCCGGAGTCGTCGGACTCGGGGTCATCTCGAAGTTCTACCTCGCCGCGCTGGAGCGATCGCGGGAGTTCGCGCTCGCCGCGGTCTGCGATCTCGACCCGGCCCAACTCGCGAAAAGCGCTGTGCCCGGCTATCGCGATCATCGCGAGATGCTCGCCGACGGCGGGCTCGACGCGGTGATCGTGACCGCGCCCAACGACGTCCACGCCACCGTCTGCCGGGACGTGCTGGACGCCGGCCTGCCGGTGTGCGTGGAGAAGCCGATCGCCACCAGGCTCGCCGACGGCGAGGATCTCGTGACGAGGGCGGCGCGGCGAAACGTCGCGCTGTTCACCGCCTTCCACCGCAGGTACAACGGCAACGTGCTCGCCCTGCGCGAGCGGCTCGTCGGCGGACCACCGATCGCTTCGCTGACGGTGCGCTATCTGGAGCGGATCGAAGAGCACGTCGGCGGTGATCGCTGGTACCTCGACGCGACGCGGTGCGGCGGTGGCTGCGTGGCGGACAACGGGCCGAACGCCCTCGACCTCGTCCGGCTGTTCCTGGGTTCGATGGTGCTGCGGGACGTCCGGATCAGCCGTGACGCGGATGGCGTCGACCGCCGGGCGACACTCGTGCTGGAGGGCGCCGTCGTGGAACTCGACTGGTCTTTTCCCGGTGAGGTCAAGGATGTCGAGGTCCGGCTGACCGACGGCACCGTCCTGCGTGCCGATCTGCTCGCCGGGTATCCGGAGTTCAAGGAATCGCTGTGGCACGAGTACGCCGGACTGCTGCGCGAGTTCGCGGAGGCCGTACGCGAGGGCGGGGCTTGGCGCGACAGCGGGCTCGACGCACTGTCCATAGTGGACGAGTGTTACCGGAGGGAGAACGATGCGGGAAGACGGGCCGAAACGGGAGATCACCGGCACCGTGGTGAAGGTGCTCGTACATCACCGTGACGACCGGGGAATGAGTCTCGAACCGTTCGCCAGCCGGTGCGTCCGCGTCGGCGAGGTGCACGAGCTCGTCACGACCAGCCACGACGACACGGAGCCGGGGGCGCGCATCGACCACGTCGGCTTCCTCGGCTTCGCCGAAATGGCACGGGCCGGCGTGATCGACCGGGGCGACGAGGTGTGGATCGGCGGCGAACTCGTCGGCACCGTCCTCGGCTTCGACGGCTGCCATTTTCCCAACCACTACAACATTCTCATCCACACCGCGCTGCCCGTCACCGGCGAGGAACTCGGCCTGAAGCCGGAACGGGAAGTCTGCTTCCGCGGCCGGTGGTGAGTGGCCTCCGCGCCGGAGAGCCACTCACCACCACGCCGTCAGGTCACCGTCATTTGCCCAGCAGTGGCACGTCGCTCTTGCCGAGATGGTAGTCACGGACCGCGTGCACGAGTTCGTCGACGGTCAGCGTGCCGTTGCCGTTGACGTCGATGGCCCGGAACGCGGGGGCCACGGCCGAGGCTTCGACACCGATGGCGTTCAGCCACTTGGCGAACTCCTTCTGGTTGACCTCGCCGTCGCCGTCGGTGTCGCACAGGCCGACGATCGCCGCGATGGTCGGGCGGACCACGCGCGCGAATCCCGCGTCGCCCTCCTGGAAGATCTGCGCTTCGATCACCTGGGTGAACTGCTGCTCGTTCAACGAGCCGTTCGGGCCGACACCCGCCTTGCCTGCCAGGTACTCGTACATCGTCAGGAACGAGTCCTTCACCGCGCGGGCCTGTGGCGACGCGGGGTCCTCGCCGAACGCGTCGACGATCCGGGTGGCCTCGGCCTCGAAGTCGGACTTTTCGATCCTGCCGTTGCCGTTGACGTCCCACTTCTCGAAACGCTTCTTGAGCCTGTCGTTCTTGACCGCCGTGGTCATTCGTACACTCTCCTTTTCGCGGAAGCTTCGGAAGAATTCGCGGTACCGGCGTTCCGCCCTGGCGGAACGTTCAAAGACGGACGACCTCCTTTCCGGGAACCTGTCCCGTCACGTCGAACAGCAACCTGGCCGTCGAGGCCAGGCGACCGTGGTCATAGGCACGGTGCGCCACCAGCAGGACGGTGACGTCCGCGGTACGGAGCACCTCGTCGAGATCGGCCACCGGCGGCCCCAGTTCGGGCACCGTGACGGCCACCGGATCGTGGTAGGACAGGTCGGCCCCGAGCGCGCGCAACCGGACGGCGATCCGGATGGCGGCGGACTCGCGGGTGTCCGGCACGTCGGCCTTGTATGCGACACCGAGGAGGAGCACTTTCGCGCCTCGCAACGGTTTTCCCCGTTCGGCGAGCAGCCGTGTCACCCGTTCGACCACATGCTCCGGCATCTGGTCGTCCACGAGGCGAGCCGCGTGGACGACGCCGAGCAGGGCTCCTTCCCGCTCGGCCTTGTCCAGCAGGTACTTGGGGTCGACCGGGATGCAGTGCCCGCCCACGCCCGGCCCCGGCACGAACGGCGTGAAGCCGAACGGCTTGGTCGCGGCGCAGTGCAGCACGTCCCATACATCGACGCCGATCCGGTCGCAGAAGATCGCGATCTCGTTGACCAGCGCGATGTTCACGTAGCGGTAGGTGTTCTCCAGCAGCTTGGCCATCTCCGCTTCCCTGGTGCCGCGCGCCACCACCACCGTGTCGACGAACCGCCCGTAGAACTCGGCGCAGTACTTGGCGCACGCCGGGGTCTGGCCGCTGATCACCTTCGGGGTGTTACGGATGCCGAAGCGCCGGTTTCCGGGGTCGACCCGCTCGGGTGAATAGGCGAGTGCGAAGTCCTTTCCCGCGGTCAGACCGTATTTCTCCAGGATGGGCCGGACGATCTCGTCGGTGGTGCCCGGAAAACTCGTCGACTCGATCACCACCAGCGTGCCCGGTGTCAGCTGTTCGGCGACCGTCGCCGCCGCGGCTCGCACGGCGCCGAGATCGGGCCCGCCCGCCGAATCCAGACCGGTCGGCACGCAGACCACGATCGTCTTCGCGTCGCCGAGAACCTCGGGATCGGTCGTCACCGTGAAACCGCCCGCCCGCATGGACCGCAATCGGCTCGCGGACACGTCGGGCACATGTGACCGGCCCGCGGCCACCGCCGCCGCCACCCGCGGCGAAGTGTCGTACCCGACCACCGACAACCCCGCCGAGGCGGCGGCCTCTGCCAGCGGTAGCCCGACGTAGCCGACTCCTACAACGACAACGTCGACAGACACGGGACCCCCTCAGTCTCGATGTCACGCGAACCGATCAGTTGACCGAGAAAGAGCCGCTGCCCGCCGCGACGTGGGAGCCGTATCCCGCTCTGACCGGCAAGCCGGGCGTCAGGCAGAACGGATCGCCGTGAATGAGCAGATCCGAAGAGCTCAGGTTGGCCAGAACATGGGCGGCGAGAGGAAGTTTGTTGCATCCCTCAGGATTCCTGAAGGTGTCCAGCCGCTGGAATTCGGTGGAGAAGACCACCACATTGCCTGCCGCGGCCTCCGCGGGCGGACTCGGCACGATCAGCAAAGCGCCGGCGGATGCCACGCTCAACGCGGCGATGACAAGACGATTCATCGAATGCCTCCACATCCAAGATCATGACTTCTCTCCGCACGCTAACAGTCACTCCGCGTAAAACTTGCTGCTCGGCGGATCTTCACGCGCGCAGGTTGCGGCCGACCCGGACGGATCATTCGGAGGCGGGTTCAAGCGCTCTCTACGTGATCTTCGAACGTGCGCTGTTCACATGAACGAGTGGCGCGAATGCTTTCCCGGACGACGGAGAACTACCGGACCGGACCGTCCTTTGTGGGCCCGAGCGGAGATTTGACGTCACGAACACAGCGGCGGGTAGCGAAGGCCTCCTTCGCTACCTTCAGGGCCGAGTCCGGCAGAGTCGAATATTCGCTGGCCGGTGACACTCTTGATGATTCGAACCGGGTGTCGTCGACCGTCCGAGGGAGGCAGAGCCTGAGTGGCGGTTCGGCTTACTCAAAGGGGTGAGTCAAGGCCCTGAATGTCCACAAAGGACACTCTCTGGCAGCTTGATGTCCCTTTGATGGCTATATGTCCGGTTTTCAAGCGGGATCGTGAGTGTTGGGCCGTTCTGACAAGGGCGCTTAGGTACCTTCTGGGGTGAGCCGGGTGGCAGCCGGTCAGTGAAGGACTCCTTGAGGGACCCAGAGTCCCTCAAGGTTCCCTTCACCCACCCTGGAACGGCCGTCACGAGCCTCAGCCGCACCACCAGCCACAAACGGCGGCGCGTGAAGGACCCCTTGCCTCGGCTCAGCCGAGGAAACTCGACCTTCACACCTTCCCCAGTACATGAAGTGACCGGCCTTCGTTTCCCGGCCGAGAGCGACCGCCCTCTCACTTGAAGCCCTGCCTCTTGCCGGAGAAGGCATCGACGATGCTTGCCCATCAGGATCCCGGCGGGCAACGGCGCCGCGACAACAGCGATTCGCTTCACTTTGCGCATTTCCGTTCCCCTCGCCGTCTCATTGTCCGATACCGCACTTCGCGGCATTTTCCGGCGCGGAATTCGACCCCCTGCGTCGGATTCCCAGTCGCCTATCACGATCAGAGTCGCGATGGGATCCATCGTCATCAACCGGACAGTCCGACGGCAAGGCGGACGGCGAAGATCGGGACACGAGAATGAAACAGCGGCGCGCTGACCAGCGGCAATGCGTCGCCCTGGGACGAATCGGCCTTCGGTGGACAGCTCAGGGAGACGGAATTCGGCCCTCCCTCGAGCCGGAGCGATCCCGTACGATGAGCCCATGTCGGGGGACGAACCGAAGAAAAGCGACGACGAGCCCGAATACAAGAAGTGGGCCGTCATGATCGGCGCGGTCAGCGGGGTATTGGCCATTTTCGTGGCCGTCAATACGCTGACCGGGTTCAATCCGTTCGAGGACCTCGACCCGCCCCCCCACCAGCGAGCCACCGGTTTCACGGACGTTCGCGGCGGCGACGAGCGCGCCGCGGACGACCCGGACCACCGAGCCGGAAAAGACACGTGAACCGGTGTCGAACACCGACGTGGCGGACGTGACCACCACCCGAGCCACCCGGACGACGCCGCCGGCCCGGCCGGAATTCCAAGTGCGCTCGTCGCAGTGGAACGGGCCGTGCAACGACAACGCCTGCTCGATGAGCGCCGTGTTCCGCAACAACGGCGGAACGGGATCCGGAAGCGCGACCTTCTTCGTGCTGTGGCCGGACAAGTTCAGCTATCTCGCGCAGTGTTCCGTCGCCTTGCCGAGGACGGCTGGCGACGATTTCACCAGCGCCGGTTGCATCGCGAGCAGCGCACAGCTCCAGAACTATTTCCGCACGCACCGCGGCGGAACCGTGCGCCTGTACGTCAAGACCGAAAGCTGACGTCAGCCGATGCTCTCGACGACGGCCTCGGCCACCGCCTTCATCGTGGTCCGGCGGTCCATCGCGGTGCGCTGTATCCACCGGAACGCGTCCGGCTCGGTGAGACCCTGACGGCTCATCAGCAGCCCCTTGGCGCGGTCGATGACCTTGCGCGTCTCGAGCCGGTCCGTGAGACCCGCGACCTCGGACTCGAGGGCCTGGAGCTCGGCGAACCGGCTCACGGCCAACTCGATCGCGGGCACAAGGTCGCGCTTCGCGAACGGTTTGACCAGGTACGCCATCGTGCCCGCGTCCCTCGCCCGCTCGACCAGGTCACGCTGACTGAACGCGGTCAGGATGACGACCGGCGCGATCCGGTCACCGGTGATCTTGGAAGCGGCCTCGATCCCGTCGAGCTTGGGCATCTTGACGTCGAGAATCACCAGATCGGGCTTCAACTCGGTGGCAAGGTTGATGGCCTGCTCGCCATCACCGGCCTCGCCGACCACCTCGTAGCCCTCTTCGCGCAACATCTCGACGAGGTCCAGACGGATGAGGGCCTCGTCTTCGGCCACGAGCACCCGCCGCTGGGGTGCGGCGACGGCACCATTGGCCTCGGCAGCCTGCTCGGTCACCGGGGTCCTCCTGAAGGTCGTCGGGCAGTTCGGCTCGCGGTCTGTCCGCGAACCTGAAGCCTACCGGGAACGATCCAGACGGCTAGATGGCGTTCACCACGTCAGACGGTCGTCACACTCCCGGGCCCGGCGAACGGCGCGCTCCCGTGATCCCGTAAAGTTCACCGGGCACCGCCCCCGTAGCCCAACTGGCAGAGGCAACGGATTCAAAACCCGTCCAGTGTGAGTTCGAATCTCACCGGGGGCACCAACAGGAACCTCACAAGCAGCTCCAGCCCGCTGGGCTGGGACTTCTGGGGGACTCATGGGCTCGGTGATCCTCTCCGCCACCTGAGCGATCTCAGGCAGCTGGTCTGCCGGGAGCTTGATCGTCATTGTCGCATGCTCGCCGTCATCGTGAACCACGATCGCGAGCTGGACGGCCTCGAAGAGCGCCTTGAGGCACTCTTTCGGTGCTTCGGCCAGGTGCATCGCCAGGTGAGGTAGCACTGTCCGACAGCTCCGAAGAGACCTGCGACGCGGGGAGGCCGGCGGCTACGTGTCGGCCTGACCGCCGGCCGGGAACAGGATCGGACTCAGTAGATACTGCGCACGGTCCGGGGTGGCGGGGTTGCTCAGGTGCGGAAGGATCGCCGCGCGCAGGCCGTCGATCAGGCTTTCGACCTCCTCACGATCGAGCCACACCGCGTGTTGCCGATAGCCGACCAGATCGGCGACCGGATCGGCGTCTTCACGATCGAGATAGCTGTTGAATTCGGCGAGCATTGTGACCATGGCCAAGGCGAAGACCTCGCGGTGGTCTTCGGGTTTTGCCGCGGCCACCGCGTCGGCGTCGATGGTCGCGCGCTCTGGGCGCAGGCGGTAGGTCCGCTCCACGGCGCCCCGCACGCGGTGCTCGGCGGCGACCTCGAGAACACCCCCGCCGGCGAGCAGGTCGACATGCCGATACACGGTCGCCTTCGACACGTCGGGCAGGCGTGCGCACAGCTGCGCGGTCGTCAGAGTCCGCTTGCCGGACAGAGCGTGCACGATCCGCAGCCGCACCGGGTGCGCCAGCAGCTCCAGAGAATCCATGACCCCTATGCTCTCATTCGTGATACCTTTCTCAAAGTTGAGAACGTTGGAGTGGAGGACAAGGTGGCGTCAGTCGAATCGACCGATACGGACCTCGAGGCGTGGCAGTCACCGGACTATGCGGATCCGGACCTGTTCGACGAACATGCGGTGACTGTGGGTTCGGGCGCCTTCGCCGTACCCGGCACAGTCGCTGTCCCTCGCGGCGCGGGCCCCCACCCGGCTGCGGTATTGCTCGCCGGCGGAGGACCGTTCGATCGGGACGGTACCGCTGGGCCGAACAAGAACGTGAAGGACATCGCCTGGGGTCTGGCCAGTCGCGGCGTGGCGGTCTTGCGTTTTGACAAGGTCACCTACACGCACCGCGAACAGATCGCCGCCACCCCGGACTTCACCCCGACCGAAGAATACGTTCCCCATGCCGTCGCGGGCATCGAGATACTGCGCGGACTGTCGACAGTGGACGGTGATCACGTCTTCGTGATCGGGCACAGCATGGGCGGCAAGTTCGCACCTCGGGTGGCCGCCGCCGGGCCAAGGGTGGCCGGTCTTGTCGTTCTCGCCGGGGACACGGTGCCGATGCAATGGTCGATGGTGCGCGTCATCGAGTATCTGACGAAGGCCGATCCGGCGACCGCGGCGCTGCTGCCCACCGTCGAAGCGGCCACCGAACACGCGAAACTGGTGGACAGCCCGGATCTTTCGCCCGCCACACCCGCCGCGAAACTGCCATTCGGAATGCCCGCACAGTATTGGCTGGACCTGCGCGCCTACGATCCGGTGTCAGTCGCCGCGACACTGGACCTACCCATGCTCTTCATGCAAGGCGAGCGTGACTACCAGCTGACCATCGACGGCGATCTGGCCGGATGGCGCGCCGGTCTGGCCGACCGGCCGGACGTCATATTCCGCACCTACGCCGCCGACGATCACATGTTCTTCCCCGGCACCGGACCGTCGCTGCCCGGGGACTACGCACATCCACACCACGTCGACCCCGAAGTCGTCGCCGACATCGCCGACTGGCTCACTACCCGCGTTCGTCTTTGACCGCTGCCGATCCGCACGACCCGAGCGCATACCTTCGCGACGGTCCACGGAACATCCGCTTGCCCGCTCGAGTCGAGGTTGCTCAGGAGATCTTGCGGCGGTAGGTGATCGTAGCGAAGACATACGCGACGACGAGGAGACCGGCGCACCAGGCGAGGGCGATCCAGATATCGGTGCCGACCGGCCGCTCGGTGAGCAGGGCGCGGAGGGCGTTCACGATCGACGTCACCGGTTGGTGTTCGGCGAAGGCGCGCACCGGGCCGGGCATGGTGGCGGTGGGCACGAATGCCGAACTGAGGAACGGCAGGAAGATGAGCGGGTAGGAGAACGCGCCCGCGCCGTCCACGGATTTCGCGGAGAGACCCGGGATGACGGCCAGCCACGTCAACGCCAGCGTGAACAGGAGCAGGATGCCGGCGACCGCGAGCCAGGTCGACGGTCCCGCTCCTGAGCGGAAACCCATGAGGAGGGCGACGCCCACGACGATCACGAGCGAGAGGAGGTTGGCGACGAGCGACGTCAGCACGTGCGCCCACAGCACACCCGAGCGTGCGATCGGCAAGGACTGGAAACGTTCGAAGATCCCGCTTTTCATATCGGTGAAGAGCCGGAGCGCGGTGTAGGCGACACCCGACGCGACCGTGATCAGCAGGATCCCCGGCAGCATGTAGTTCACGTACGAATCCGACCCGGTGCTGATCGCGCCTCCGAACACGTAGACGAACATCAGCATCATGGCGACGGGCATCATCGCGGTCGTGATGATGGTGTCCACGCTGCGCGTGACGTGTTTCAGTGATCGTCCCAACAGGACGGTGGTGTCGCCGAAGAGGTGCTTGTTCACCGTCATCCCCTTACTTGTCCGCGCCGACGATGGTCAGGAAGACGTCCTCGAGGGACGGCTGTTTCTCGACGTATTCGACCTTGGCGGGTGGGAGCAGCCGCTTGAGTTCGGCGAGGGTGCCGTCGACGATGATCAGTCCTTTGTGGAGGATCGCGATCCGGTCGGCGAGCTGTTCGGCCTCCTCCAGGTACTGCGTCGTCAGCAGCACCGTCGTGCCGTTCGCGGCGAGTTCCTTCACCGAGGCCCACACCTCTATGCGGGCCTCGGGGTCGAGCCCGGTGGTCGGCTCGTCCAGGAAGATCACCGGCGGGTTCCCGATGAGGCTCATGGCGATGTCCAGGCGGCGGCGCATGCCGCCCGAATAGGTCGACACCTTCCTCCCGGCCGCGTCGGTCAGTGAAAAGCGCTCCAGCAGGTCGTCCGCGATCTTGCCCGGCTGCTTCAGGTGCCGAAGCCGGGCTACCAGAACAAGGTTCTCGCGGCCGGTGAGGATCTCGTCGACGGCGGCGAACTGCCCGGTGAGGCTGATGACCTCCCGAACCTCCGCCGATCGCGTGGCGACGTCGAAACCATCGACACTCGCCGTCCCCGCGTCCGCCTTGAGCAAAGTGGACAGGATTCTCACGACCGTGGTCTTGCCCGCCCCATTGGAGCCGAGCAGGGCGAAGATGCTTCCCCGCGCCACGTCGAAGTCCACACCTCGCAGGACGTGCAGCGTCTTGTACGACTTCTCCAGGCCTCGCACCTGGATCGCCTGGGCTTGGGTCGCCATCAGACGTTTCCCCCTTCTGTTCTCGTGACGGCGCGATCGATGCCCTTGGAGAGCCGCTCCCGCTCCCGGGCGATCCACCGCCCCACTCCGTAGTTCTGCGCGAACGTCTCGACGAACTCCACCGGGTCGTCCCCGACGATCTCGCGGATCGGCGTGTACCCCCTTCACCGAGCCGGTCGAGTCGTTCTGCGCTCGACCCGGACCAGCAACGCGCTTCCCCACCGGACGCGCCTGCTTGCACTACTAAGCAACACTGACTACCAGTACACAGTAGCACTGACTAGTGATCGCGCAAGCACGTTTGACGCCTGACGTAGTGGTGACGTCAAGACCCGACCGTTCGATATGCGAAGCCCGTAAGCGACTCTTCAGCCGGTGTCGTCGACAGGTTCAGCTATCGGGATGCGTACCGTGCGCCGGAGACCGGTCTCCGCCTTGATCAGCTGTCCCCTGGGTTTCGCCGGCGCTCTCGCCGCGGCCTTTCTCGCACAGGCGGGCAGCGTTTCACCTCAGCCGTTCGTTTCCGTGCTCCTGATGGTCGCGGTGATCGACGCCGTCGCCTTGTTCAGCACCGCACGAGCCGCCTTCGCCACCGCGGTGATCTGCTGGGTCCTGCACTCCTGGCTGGTACTGGGGCATCCGTCCGGGCACGACGCTCTCGTGTTCGCGCTCAATGCCCTGGGCGCCACCGGTTTCGCGTTCTTGTCACGGGACGTCCGGCGCGGCGGTGACCCGGATCTCCGGCGCGTCAGCGTGGTGTCGGGTTCACCGGAATCGGTATCAAGAACCTGTCAACGCCGTCGCGCCGACGAGGAGCAGAACCCCACGCTGACGGCGTGACAACCACACTCGCTCGCCCCGAGAGCGGTACCGACCGCTCCGAACGGCACCGTCTTTCCGTCGTCGGCGGACTCGCCGCGCTGTCCTTGGACGCGATGGCCTCGGTCGCCTACGGGCCCGAGGCCATCGTGATCGTGCTGGCCGTCGCCGGCGGCGCGGGTCTGGGCTTCACCTTGCCGGTCACGCTCGCGATCGCGGTGCTGCTGGGTGTTTTGACGCTGTCCTACCGTCAGGTGATCGCGGCGTTCCCCGACGGCGGCGGCGCCTACGGGGTCAGCCGGACCTACCTCGGGCGCCGTGCCTCGCTGGTGGCCGCGGCATCGCTGATCGTCGACTACGTGCTCAACGTCGCGGTCTCGGTGGCGGCCGGGGTGGCCGCGCTGACCTCGGCGTTCCCCGGTCTCCTGCCGTACACGCTGTGGCTGTGCCTCGGCGTCCTGGCCTTGGTCACCGCGGTGAACCTGCGCGGCATCGCCGAAAGCGCCCGGGTGTTCGTCGTACCCACCGTGATCTACGTCGGCGCGATCCTGACCGTGATCGTCGCCGGGCTGTTCCGTTCCGGTCCGGCCGCGCAGATCGCGGCCCCGGAACACGCGCAGAACCTGCAAGCGGTCGGGGTTCTGTTGCTGCTGAAGGCTTTCGCGAACGGATGCGCGGCGCTGACCGGAGTCGAGGCGATCGCGAACGCGGTGCCGTCGTTCCGCAAACCCCGAGTACGGCGCGCGCAGCACGCGGAGATCGCGCTGGGCGGCCTGCTCGGCGTGATGCTGCTCGGGATCGCCGTGCTCATCGGGAAGTTCGCCATCTATCCGGTGGACGGCGTCACCGTGCTCTCGCAGTTGACCACCGCGTCCTTGGGCGACGGCGTCGGCTTCTACCTGGTGCAGTTCTCGACCGTGGTGCTGCTCGCTTTGGCCGCGAACACCTCCTTCGGCGGATTGCCCGTGCTGGCCCAGCTGCTCGCCAAACACAACACGCTGCCGCACGTGTTCGCCCTGCGCGCGGAACGCCAGGTGTATCGCTACGGCGTCGGTTTCCTCGCCATCACCGCCGCGCTCCTGCTCATCATCACCAACGGCGACATGAACACCCTGGTCCCGCTGTTCGCGATCGGGGTGTTCGTCGGGTTCACGCTCTCCCAGTCCGGGATGGTCCGGCACTGGCGGCGCACCCGCCCGTCCGGCTGGCGGGGCAAGGCCACGCTCAACGGCTTCGGCGCGCTACTCACCGGCGTCGCCGCGATCGTGGTGACGACAACGAAGTTCAGCGAAGGCGGCTGGCTGATCGTGGTCGCGCTGCCGCTGCTGGTAGCGGCCATGGAATGGGTCGAGCGCAGCTACCGCCGCATCGGCGATCGGCTCGGACTCGGCCTGACACCCACTCCCCCACGGCCGCACCGTTCGCTCGTGATCGTCCCCGTCCACACTGTCTCCCGCCTGACCCGTGACGCGCTCGCCGCCGCGCTGTCACTCGGCGACCACGTCGAGGCCGTGCACGTCACCCACCCCGGCGACGAACAGTCGGCGCAGGACTTCGTGGCAGCCTGGGAGAAGTGGCATCCCGAAGTGACACTGGTCCAGCTCCACGCCGAACGCCGCCGTCTCGGCGAGCCGCTGGTGGAGCACCTCCGCACCGTCGGCGACCGGCACGTCTTCGTGCTGATCGCGGAGGTCGAACCGGAGCACTGGTGGCAGCGGATCCTGCAGAATCAGCGCGGAGCCGTGCTCGCCCGCGCACTGCGCCGCCACTCGGACGCCGTCGTCTGCCGCATGCGCTTCCGGTTGAGCGCCCGGTGACCGGCCTGGTGTTCAGCACCGGCCTGATCGGTCTCTTCCTCGTCATCGCGTTCGGCCTGCGTGCGCTGCAGCATTGGCTGGACCGCCACCCGCCCGCCTGAGGACCCACAGAAGGAATCCGTAAAACCGGATCAGCCACGCGTTCTCCGGCCTGGGCCAAGCCGGGTATCGGCACTGACACGCTCGTCCTGCAACGTCCGCCGTAGCTCCGCCACCGTGTGAGGACGCTCTGTCAACACGTCGAGGACTTCGACTACGCGATCCGCACGCCGCACTGAACCGGCACGGAATCCGTCCACTTCGGACGACCGGTGACGACGAACGTGGTCTGCCTTGCCAGCGAGACCGCGTGATCGGCGAACCGTTCGTAGTACCGGCTCAGCAAAGCCGCGTCGACCGCTTTCACCGTTCCGTAGGCCCAGTCCTGGTAATCGATCGCCGTGAAGAGCGTGCGGTGCAAGTCGTCCATGTCGTCGTCGACGCTGATCAGAGTCCGGGCCAACACGGCGTCACGGCTCTCGACGGCCTGGCCCGCCATCACCGCCAGCCACACCGCTATCCGGCTCATTTCGACGAACCGCGGCATCAGCACCTGCGGCACCACCCGGTCCGGATACCTGCGCTGGACGGCTTCGGCGACATGAATCGCCAGACGTCCCATCCGGTCGAGGTCGCCGACGGCGTGGATGGCCGCGAGCACGACCCGCAGATCGGTCGCCACCGGGGATTGCACGGCCAAGATCGCGTGTGCGTGCCCCTCTGCCTCGACCTTGGCCCGTTCCAGGGCGGCGCTCTCGGCGATGACCTCGCGCGCCAGCTCGCCGTCCGCCTCGAACAGGGCGGTTCCGGCACGGTCCATCATGTCCGCGACCACCCGCGACGTCCGGAGCAGCCGGGCGACGAGCCGGTCGAGTCGCTCGTGATACGAGGTGCGCATACACCCGATCTTCACGCGCCAGGACCCGTTTCCCGGCGCTGTGCGGCCTTTTTTCACGCGAACAGAACGCCGACGGCCCCGATGACGACCTCGCGTTGACGCCTGATGTCAGCCGACGTGGATTCCCGGCCGCCGTGCCGGGTCGCGTTCGCTGGTGCGGATGATTTCGCGGACCACCGGGGCGGTGTCGCCGCGGCCGAGGATCAGGTAGCGGAACAGATGCCCGAGCGGGTTGCCCTCGCTCCACTCGAAATGGCACTGCGGCCGCACACCGGTGGCGTCGCGCAGCGCGAGCAGGACAGCCGCGATCGCGTTCGGCGCGGCCGGGCTTTCCACCCGCAGGACACGGAAACCCTCGATCTCGACACCGCGGATCTTCAGCACGTCGCTGAACCCGGACGGGTCGATGACGTCGACCTCGAGGAACAGGACGTCGGCGGCGCCCGGCACCGGGTTCAGACCGCGCTGTTCCGCTTCCTTCGCCCGGTATTCGTCGGCGTCCCCGGCCTGGCGCCGGTTCGCGATGATGGTCAGCGCGCCATCGTGCGCGATCGACTCGGTGACGAACCGGCGCGCCGGCTCGTCGAACTCGATGTGCTCCACCCGCAGTTCCGTGGTGCGGGTGACCCGCGAGATCAGCGACACCACGATGATCCCGAGAATGAAGAACGCGGAGATCGTGAGGCCGTCGGGCTTCTCGATGACGTTCTCCACCAGCGCGTAGATCAGGATCAGGGTCAGCACGGCGAACGCGATCGCTGCCTTGCGCTGACGCCTCTTCGCCGCGGAGATCGCCACGGCCACCGACGCGGACACCATCATCGCGAGGATCCCGGTGGCGTACGCCCCGGCCTGTGCGTTGACGTCCGCGTTGAAGATGATCGTGACCAGGACACAGATCGCGGTGTAGACCAGCACCACCGGCCGCACGGCCCTGGCCCAGTCCGGCGCCATCCCGTAGGCGGGCAGATACCGCGGCACGATGTTGATCAAACCGGCCATCGCCGAAGCCCCGGCGAACCACAGGATCAGGATGCTGCTGATGTCGTAGGCGGTGCCGACCCAGTCGCCCATCAGCTCATGCGCCAGGTACGCCAGCGCCCGGCCGTTCGCTTCGCCGCCCGGTTTGAACTGTTCCGCGGGGATCAGGATCGTGGTGACGAAACTGGTCGCGATCAGGTACACCGACATGATCAGCGCGGCCGCGGTGAGCAGCTTGCGGGTGTTGCGGATCCGGTTCGCGAGTTTCTGCTCGGCGTTCTCGCCCTTCGCCGCCACCAGCGGCATCATGCTCACCCCGGTCTCGAAACCGGACAATCCGAGCACCAGCAACGGGAACGCCAGAATCGCCGGTCCGATGACCCCGCCGATCCCACCGCCGCCGGAGGTCAGCGCGTCCAGCCAGCGGTCGAACGCGGCGGGTTCGGTCAGCACCTCACCGATCCCGGCGACCACGACCACCGCGTTCAACACCAGGAAGATCGCGACCAGCGGGATCGCGACCCCGACCGCCTCGCTGAATCCGAGCAGGAACACCCCGCCGAGGATCAGTAGCAGGATCACCGTGATCAGGACTTCATGTCCGTGGAGGAACGACGGCGCGATCGGGTTCTCCAGCGCGTGCACGGTGGCATCGGCCGAGGACAGAGTGATGGTGATGATCCACGAGGTCGCCACGAAACCCAGCAATACCAAGACGAAGATCTTGCCGCGCCAGAACGGCAGCAGATTCTCCAGCATCGCGACCGAACCCTGACCGTGCGGGCTCTCCTTCGCCACCCGCCGGTACATCGGCAGCATGCCGAGCAGGGTGAGCGCGACGATCAGCAACGTCGCCAATGGCGACAGTGCGCCCGCCGCCAGCGCGGCGATCCCGGGCAGATAGGACAACGTGGAGAAGTAATCCACGCCCGTGAGACACATGACCTTCCACCACGACTGCGGCGTGGCGTGCTCCTCATGGCTCTCCGGCCCCACAGGCTGGACCCGGTGCTCCATCAGCCACCGGCCCACCTTGCCCGACGGTGCCGCTTGCCGGACCGGGCTGTCCACCCGTGCCGGCACCGCGTGTTCTGGAACCTCGGTCATGCCGTGTCTCCCCAAATCGCACGTACGCCTCCCACGAGGCGAACCTGGCACGCCACTCGTGATGGCCGCACACCGACGCGGACACTAACGATCCAGCGCGAAGAATCACCGAGCCGACCGTAAAGAAAACGTAAGTGTCGCGTGACAAGCGGGTCCGACGTTCGCGGCGACGGCCAGACCATGCCTTTGATCACCGGACGGGTCGAGTTCGGAGGTAGCGTGTACGCCGGACGAACCGAACGGAATCCGGGCACTGTGACTCGTCGATTGTCAGCAGGCGACCGCCCCGGGATCAAAGGCTTGCTCGGTCCCATCTGCCTCGTGCTCAGCCTGCTCGGCTGGCTGCTCCCCTACGGCGAAGTGGCCTTGTCATCGCAGGCGTCTGCATCGCCGCACTCCAGCTCTTCTTCGGGCTGCTGCTGTTCACGATGGATCTGGCCGGCCACTGAAACCATCGCACCCCAGGGCATTGCTCCGTTCCACCGGCTCCCACGATCCCGACGCGAGCCCACCCGTTGAAACGGGGGGCGGAATACCAGTGTGAACAACGATCAGCACGGCACATGACTCCTCGGCCCCGCCGGTCGGCTTACCAGCCGGCGGGGCCGATCCGTTCGACCAATGCCTGAACTGCCGAAGGGTGCCGCACCGTCAAAACCGCATCAAGACTTTCCGGAGCTTTTGACCGGGCTGAACAAACGTTCAATGCTGTGAACATGCGTTCAATCGAGGATTTGACCGCCCGGGCCCGGATCCGGGACGCGGCGTTGGCGAGGTTCGGTGCCGATGGCCTCGCCGGGACCTCGGTCCGCGCGGTAGCCGCGGATGCCGGCGTGTCTCCGGGTTTGGTGCTGCATCATTTCGGTTCGAAGGACGGGTTGCGGCAGGCGTGTGACGAGCATGTGCTCGAGGGGATCCGGGCCGGCGGGGCCGTCGGCTCCGAGGCGCTGGCGGAGGTGCTACAGGCCGCGACTCCTGTGCGACGCTATCTGGCACGCGCCTTCCTGGACGGAACCAGCGAGGCCTCGGCGTTGTTCACCGAGATCGTGGAGCACACCGAAGCGTGGCTCGCCGACGGCGAGCAGGAAGGCTGGGTGTGCCCGTCGGACGACTCGTTCGCCCGCACCGTCGTCTATGTGTCCTGGCTGCTGGCGCCACTCGTACTCGGAGATCACGTCGGACGCTTGCTCGGCGGGGATCCGGCGGAGACCGCGACGGCGGTCCGCGGCGGCAGGGCGGGGCTGGAGATGCTGACCAACGGCTTGTTCGCCGATGACCGCTGGCTGACCGCGTTCACCGCCGTCGAGGACCAGGAGCGCTCGAAGTGAGAGCGCTGCTGGTCACCCACGGCACCCGAGGCGACGTCCAGCCGATGCTCGCGCTCGCGGTCGCCCTGCGCGATCGCGGACACGAGGCGGTACTGGCCGCACCGGAGTCGTTCGCCGACACGGCGGTGGAACACGACATCGAGTTCGCGCCGCTGGACGAGGGACCGAACCGGTTGATGGACGACCCAGTGGTGCAGGAGGCCATCGAGGGCGGATACCGGGGCCTCCGCGGGAAGATCACCGCCGTCCGGACAGCGCGGCGGATCAAACCGTTGATGGCCATCGTCCTGCACGACGTCGGAGTCGCGGCGAAGGTATCCCGTGCGGACGTCGTCGTGCACACGACCGGACTGCCCGCTCACCACGCGGCCGAGATGCTCGCTGCGCCCGCGGTGCTCACCGCGCTGCAACCCGGCTGGGTCCCCACCACCGAGTTCCCGTGTCCGTTGCTGCCCTTGCCGCGGCTGCCGAAGATCTTCAACCACGCCACGTATCTCGCGGTGGCCGCGATTCTGCGCAGCTTCTCCGGCATCGCCTCCGCCTGGCGCACCGAGGAGCTCGGACTCCCGCGCCGCCGGGGAAGCCATGATGTCCTGCACGACGCGAACGGCCAGGACCGGCTGGTCCTGCAGGCATTCAGTCCGCACGTCTCCGTCGCCGCCCGTGATTGGCCGGATTCGGTGCACACCACCGGTTTCTGGTACCTCCCCGCCGCAGCCGGCTGGATACCGCCCGACCGGCTGCGGGACTTTCTCGACGCGGGCCCGGCTCCGGTCTACATCGGATTCGGCAGCATGGCGGGCAGGGATTCACACCGCACCCGCGCGGTGGTCGACGAAGCGGTCCGCCAGGCCGGCGTCCGCGCGATACTCGCCACCGGATGGGGTGGTATCGCCGCCGACGCCGGCAGCGACGACGTGCTGGTGATCGACCACGCCCCGCACGACTGGCTGTTCCCGAGGATGAGCGCGGTCGTGCATCACGGGGGCGGCGGAACAACGGGTGCCGCGCTGGCCGCGGGCAGACCTCAGGTGGTGTGCCCCTTCGTCGCCGACCAGCCGTACTGGGCGGATCGGATGCACGCCGCAGGAGTCGCACCACCGTCGATACGTCAACAGCACCTCAGCGCGGACCGGCTCGCCGCCGCACTGCGACAAGCCACCAGCGACACCGAGATGCGTCAGCGGGCGGAACGGCTCGGACTCGATATCCGTGCGGAGAACGGTGTCTCCGCCGCTGTCGATCTACTCGAAACCCTGACCTGACAAGGAAAGGCACCGTGGAACTCACCGATGCGGTAGCGAAGACCTTTCCGCATGGACGACGAGGCCTGGCGCCGCCACGCGAATCCCTGGAGCGTATGGGCCCGCTTCGCAGCGATCCCGCTGATGCCGCTCGCCATCTGGAGCCGGACAGCTGGGAACGTGAGCCGGCCGAAACTTCGCCCTACTTCCCCGCCCCGCCGATGGACTCCTGATAGAGGTCCGCGTAAGTGGGCGAGTCCTTGATCAGGTCGTCGCAGAAGGCGGCGACGTCGTCGCCGATGAGTTCCAGTACTCCCTTGCCGGACGCGGCACCCTCCTCGAAGAAGTCCACGATCCCGGGGAGCAGTGGCCCGTCGGCGAGGTCGACCGGTCCCACCTTGAAAAGGTACTTCTGCATCTCCTGGTAGACGATCCGATAGTCCGGCGGGAGCGCCTTGACCCGTGCCACGTGCGCGCGCCACTGCTTCTTGCCCTCGATGATGTCCTGGATGCCCATGTCAGCCTCCCAGCTGCTTCAGTTTCCTGGCGACGTTCCTGTTCAGCTGCTCGCGCCAGCGGTCGCGATAGCCACGGCCGCGTTCTCCCCCGGCCAGCGCCGCGCAGAAGCCCTCGATGTCGTCGCCCAGCACGTCGTGCACGCTCTGCCCGTCCGCCGCCGTTTCCTCGAGCAGCCCCAAAGCGGCGTCGAGAATCGGCGTCAGGTTCCGTCCGCTGAAGTCCGAATAGGCAGAAAGATGCCCCGTGATCGTTTCCCACGCCGATCGGTGGTCGGCGGGCAAGGCCTGGGCCCGGACTTCGAACGCCTTCCATTCCCTGGTGAGATCGCTACCGGTGATGGTCTCCCAGAAGTTCATTTCCCGCCCTCCTTGAGCTTGTCGATCCGCGAACTGACGTACTCCCATTTCGCCCAGAACCTCGCGAGCTCTTCACGCCCCGCGTCGTTGAGCGCGTAGAACTTGCGCGGCGGCCCCTGCTCGGACGGCCGTTTCGTCACCTGGACCAGCCCGTTCTTTTCCAGTCTCAGCAGGATGGTGTACACCGTCCCTTCGACGACGTCGACGAAGCCGAGTTCGTTCAAGCGACGCGTGATGGCATACCCGTAGGTCTCCTCACCGCCGACGATCTGCAGCACACAACCCTCGAGCGTGCCCTTCAGCATCTCGGTCAGATCGTCCATCGTGCCCCTTTCGACATCCAGTACCCAGTGCCACCGAGTACCAGTACAAAGTATCACAGAGTACTTCGGGGCGCGACACCGCGATGAAGCCATGGTGAAACCAGCCGCTCGCACTCTCCTTTCATCCGTGGCCGACAGCGCCACGAAGAAGAGAGGGGACGTGACCAGTACACGAGCACGATCGGCGATCACGGTGACCGGGCTGCGCAAGTCGTTCGGAGACAAGGTGGTGCCCGACGGCATCGACCTGGAACCGGTGGGCGTGCTGAGAATGACGCCGCACATCCCGGAGCCGGTGATCTCCAGGTCGCGGTAGGAAACCCGCGACTACAGCGACAGCTCGATGGTCACTTTGGTCAGAGTAGCCCCGGCGTGTGCCATGCACCCGGCGTTCAGCCCGTGTCAGGGCGGTGTCAGCACCGCGTCAGCGCACTCGGTGATCGTGATCCCCGCAAGTCATCCGAGCTCAGGCATTCACCAGAAGGGGATGCGACATGGTGGACGGAACATCCGAGCGGGGACAGGTTCGACGCAGGACGGTCTTGGCCGGAGCACTGACCACAGGCGCGCTCGTCGGCCTCGCCGGGCAGGCCGGCGCGGCCGAGGACGGCCACGACGGCAACGGCGTCGAGCACGGCTGGGGCAAGGTCGCCGACGTCTTCCGCAGGAACTTCAAGGAAAGCCCCGGTGAGGTCGGCGCGGCGTGCAGCGTCTACGTTGGCGGCCGCCAGGTCGTCAACCTGTGGGGCGGCCTCGCCGACCGCGAGGCGAACCGGCCGTGGCGCAAGAACACCATCGTCCAGGTCGCGTCCACCACGAAGGGCGCCACCGCCATCTGCGCGCACATGCTGGCCCAGCGCGGCGAACTGGACCTGGACGCCCCTGTCGCCCGCTACTGGCCGGAATTCGGCAACGCGGGCAAGGAAGAGATCCCGGTGCGCTGGCTGCTGTCGCACCAGGCAGGCCTTCCGATCGTCGACGGCCCGCTCACCTTCGAGCAGGCATGCGCCTGGCACCCGGTCATCCGAGCACTCGAGGCACAGAAACCGCTGTGGAAACCGGGAACCGAGCACGTCTACCACAGCGTCACGTACGGATTCCTGGTCGGGGAAGTCGTTCGCCGGATCACCGGCAAGTCACTCGGCACGTTCTTCGCCGACGAGGTCGCCCGCCCGCTCGGGCTCAGCGCCTGGATCGGGCTTCCCGAGAAACACGAGCACCGAGTGGCCAAGCTCCACTACGCCGCACCGTTCACCCTGGAAGAATTGATCGCCGGCATGATCGCACTGACCGGACTGGACGCGGACACCGTCACCAGGTGGGTCAAAGCGCTCTGGGAGCCTGGCTCCGTGCAAGCCCGAGCGGGTGAACTGGGCGGCGCCCTCGACCCCACCACCGACTACTTCACCTCCCGAGCCTGGCGTGCCGCGGAATTCCCGGCCTCGAACATGCTCGCCGACGCCCGATCGGTGGCCCGGATGTACGCGGCCACGGTGAGCACCGTCGACGGGGTCCGCCTGCTGAACCGGGCGACGGTCAAGACAATGACCGCCGTCCAGACCGACAAGACTTCGATGCACGGACTGCCACCAGGGCTGGACATCCCGGCCGACCGCTCCTTTTACATGTCACTCGGCTTCCACCGGGCATGCCCGCCGATGCCGATGACCGGACCAGGATCGTTCGGCCACCCTGGCTCCGGCGGCTCGATCGGCTTCGCGGACCCCGACGCCGGTGTCGGCTTCGGCTACGTCACCAACCTCTGGAACTTCCGGCCCGACGACCCCAGGGCGGCGAATCTGGCCAAAGCCGTCCGCGCCTGCCTCGGATGACGGGAAGCTGGGCGATTCCGAGTCCGATGCCAAATTCGACAAGCATTTCAACGCGCATCACTCGTCCTACGCCAAGGGTTACCTACGCGTGGCCTGCGGGTTTGCTCGCGTGAAGTACATGAAGGCCCCCATCCTTGCGCCTGGCGCAAGGATGGGGGCCTTCATGTACTGGGGAAGGTGTGCAGGGCCGGCCGGCCGCTACCCGGCTCACGACCACCCAGCGGCCTCCGGTCCTTGGACACTCCAGGAATTACCTGCGCGAATACGGCGAACCTTTCCGCCCGCTGCGGCGACAGGCGGTTCAGCTGATGAAGCCCGCCGCCTTGAGCCAGTCGCGGGCGACCGTGGCGGGTTTCTGGCCGTCGACGCTGACCTTCTTGTTCAGGTCCGTGAGCGTCGCGGTGTCGAGCTTCGCGGCGATCGGCGTGAAGACCTGCTCCAGCTGCGGGTATTTCTGGGCGAGCGGAGTGGCGATCGTGATCGCGGGGTTGTACGTCGGGAAGAAGTGCTTGTCGTCCTCGAGCACGGTGAGATTCTGCGCGGCCACACGCCCGTCGGTGGAGGCGACCGAGCCGAAGCCACAGGGGTCACCCTTGCCGATGCTCGGGTAGACGACGGCGTCGTTGAGCAGGTGCACGTGCGGGTCGGGCAAGGCGAACCCGTAGGTCTTCGCCAGGCCGGGGAACCCGTCGTCCCGGCTCTTGAACTCCGGGCCCATACAAGTCGATGCCGCGGCCGGGTCCCGCTTCACCAGGGCCGCGTAGTCGGACAGCGTCTTGACGCCGGTCCGGGCCAGTGTCGCCGGGTTGCCGGCGAGGGCGTAGGTGTCGTTGGCAGGCGAACGTGCCCACCAGGTGACGCCGTTGGCGGTGTCGGCCTGTTTGACCGCTTCGTACTGCGCCTGCGGATCGCTGATCGGCTTCGTCTGGTTCAGGTAGCTGATCCAGGCGGTGCCGGTGTATTCCCAGTACAGGTCGACCGCGCCGCTGGTGAGCGCCCGGCGGACGTTGCTCGAGCCGGTGATGTTGGTCTTGTCCTGCGGGCTCGCCCCTGCCGCCTGCAGTGCGACGAGGGCGATCTGGCCGAGCAGCAGTTGCTCGTCGAACTCCTTGGAGCTGACGCGGATCTGGGCGCCGTTCAGCGCGTCGATCTTCGTGATGGAACCCGCGCCCACCTGGGCGCCGGTCTCGTCCTTGCCGATCGTGCAGCCTGCCGCGAGCGCCGTTGCCGCGGCGAGCGCGAACACGGCGGCGGTCGTGCGCTGAAGCATCCGCATGGGTCGGTCCTCCTTGAAGTCGGTCGAGCTACCTGCCGCGCGGGTGCAGGAACTCCTCGGCGACCAGCCCCAGCCAGTCGACGAAGAGCGCCAGTGCGGCGACGATGATGCCGAAGGTCAGGCTCAGGATCGGGCGGTCCAGGCCGATCCCGGCGACAAGCCCTCCGCCGAGACCGCCGCCGTCGATGAAGGTCGCCAGCGTCGCGCTCGCTACGGTGAGCACCAGCGCGGTCCGGATCCCGGCGAGAATCACCGGGACGGCCAGCGGCAGTTCTATCCGCCACAGGACGGCCGTCTTGCCCATGCCCATGCCGCGCGCGGCGTCGACGAGGGCCGGGTCGACGTCGTCGAGCCCGACGATCGTGTTGCGCAGCACCGGCAAGGTCGCGTAGACGACGAGCGCCGTCACCGCCGTCGCGGTGCCCGTGCCGATCCAGAGCGCGAGCAGCACGACGAGCCCGATCGACGGGATCGCCTGGCCGAGGTTGCCCAGCCCCAGGCCGATGGGCCGGGCCCAGCGGGCGCCGGCGCGGGTGAGCAGGATGCCGAGCGGGAGCGCGATGGCGATCGTGCACGCCGTCGAGATCAGGGTGAGCCGCAGGTGCGCGCCCAGTTCGGTGAAGATCTCGCCGGCGTTGAGAAAACGCTGTTCGATCGAGTCGATCGGGTGCGCGCGCACGATCATGAAGAGCGCCAGCAAGGCGATGGTCAGCAGGACCGGGCGCACCAGCAGCCCGAGCCGTCGCCGACGAGGCCGCGCGGGCACCGTGGTGTCCGCGCCCGGCCCAGGCGCCTCCGCTGTGTCCGCGATCGCGGGCGCGGGCGCCTCGCCGGTGGGTCGGAGCGCCGCGACGAGGCTGGGCACGTCGCACACCCCCAGCGTCCGCGCGGTGCCGTCCTCGGTGACTACTACCTCGGTGCTGCCGGTCCGCACCATCACGTCCAGCACGTCCCGCAGGGTGGCGTCGGGCCGGACCGGAGGAAGGCCGTCCGGCCCTGACGCCGGCCGGAGTCCCAGGTCACCCACCCGGATCAGCGCGAGCCGCTTCAGGTTCCGCTTCGAGCCGACGAAGCTCGCGACGTAGTCGTCCGCCGGCGCGGCGAGGATCGCCTGGGGCGTGTCGTACTGAGCGATCACCGACCGCGGCCGCAGCACGGCGATCCGGTCGCCGACCTTCAGCGCCTCGTCGAAGTCGTGCGTGACGAACACGATCGTCTTGCGCACTTCCCGTTGCAGGCGAAGGAATTCGTCCTGCAGCCGGGCGCGCGTGATCGGGTCGGTGGAGCCGAACGGCTCGTCCATCAGCATGACCGGCGGGTCCGCGGCCATCGCCCGTGCCACACCGACGCGCTGCTGCTGACCACCGGAAAGCTCACGCGGGTACCGGATGCCGTGCTCGCGGGTCAGACCGACGACGTCGAGCAGGTCGCGCACGCGGCCGGCGATGCGTCGTCGAGTCCAGCCGAGCACCCGCGGCACCACGCCGATGTTGGCGTCCACCCGCAGATGCGGGAAAAGCCCGACCTGCTGGATGACGTAGCCGATGTTGCGGCGGTGTTCGTCGAGGTCGAGCGCCGACACATCGGTGCCGCCGATCGTGACGACGCCCGCGGTGGGCTCGACGAGCCGGTTGATCATCCGCATGGTCGTCGTCTTGCCGCACCCCGACGGACCGGTCAGCACGACGATCTCACCCGCGGGGATTCGCATCGTCAGGCTTTCGACCGCCGGTACCGCTCGCCCGGGGTAGTGCTTGCTGACGTCCCGAAGCTCGATCGTCTCGCCACCCATTCCGGCCGCGCCCCCCGACGTCGCCGGAGCCACCGCTCGGCGGGCAAGGGGACGTCGCCGTGTGGTCAGCTTGCCGACCACCACGAAGGCCAGGTCGAACAGCAGCGCCAGCACCATGATCCCGAGCGTTCCGGTGAGCACCTGGTTCAGCGAGTTGACCGAGCCGAACCGGCCGAGCCCGTCGAAGATCTCGTTGCCGAGGCCGGGGCCCTTGACATACGCGCCGATGGCGGCGATACCGA
Organism: Amycolatopsis sp. WAC 01375; assembly: GCF_003947325.1. Taxonomy (NCBI): domain Bacteria; kingdom Bacillati; phylum Actinomycetota; class Actinomycetes; order Pseudonocardiales; family Pseudonocardiaceae; genus Amycolatopsis; species Amycolatopsis sp. WAC 01375. The sequence continues at coordinate 28,723 of NZ_QHHW01000055.1, read as the reverse complement.
TCGTGATCTGCGTCGAGACCCGGATGCCGGAAAGGATCACCGGCCAGGCGAGCGGCAGCCGCACGCGAAACAGCAGCCGCACACGACCGAACCCCATACCACGCGCCGCGTCCACCACGGCCGGATCGACGCCACGCAGCCCGACGATCGTGTTGCGCGTGATCGGCAGAAGTGCGTAGAGCACCAGTGCGCACAGGACATTCGTCAACCCCAGCCCGAACGGGCCGATCAGGATGCCCAGCAGCGCGATCGACGGGACGGTCAGGAACGCCGCCGTCGTCGTGGTCGCCATCGCGCCCAGCCACCGCCGCCGGTAGGTGAGCAGGCCGATCGTCATGCCGACCAGCACGGCCAGTGCCATCGCCGCCAGGGTGAGATCCACGTGCAGGATCGCGTCGTTCACGACGTCGATCCAGTTCTCTCGGAGGTACTCCCACAGGCTCAGGGCGCCGCTCCTCGACATCGCAGGATGGAAAATGGCCGACCACGTCAGGTTCGGCCGGGTCTCAGCCCAACATGTCCACGGGCCTCCTGTCCACAGCTCGGCCTAAACTGGCTTGGCAGCTTTCAGGCGTCGCGGTCCGACCGCAGAATTCCCCGCTGATACGCGGCGGCGACCGCGGAGGCCCGGTCTGGGACCTCGAGTTTGGCGTAGATGTGGAGCAGGTGCGTTTTGACGGTGGCCTCGCTGATGTGCAGCTCGGCCGCGGCCTCCCGGTTGATCTTGCCGCGTGCGATCAGGGCGAGGACTTCGCGTTCCCGCGCGCTCAGTTTGGCTTCGGTCACCGGCTTTTGCGGCCGGACCCGGTTCAGGAGCAGCGCGACCACCGACGGGGAAAGCACGCTCTCGTTGCGAGCCGCGGCACGCACCGCGCGGAACAGCTCCTCGCGTGGCACGTCCTTGAGCAGATAGCCGATCGCCCCCGCCTCGACGGCGGGCAACACGTCGGAGTCGGTGTCGTGCGTGGTCAGCACCAGTACCCGGGTGGCCGGAACGCGTTCCCTGAGCAGCCGGATCAACGCGGCGCCGCTCGGGGCGGGCATGCGCAGGTCGGTCAGCACCACGTCCGGGCTGGTGGCGGCCACCACGGTCAGTGCCTCGATGCCGCTCGCTGCCTCTCCGACGATCTCGAGGTCCGGCTGGGTGCCGAGCATGCCTCGCAAGCCGTCCCGCACCACCGGGTGGTCGTCGACGATCACCAGCCGTACGGACGTCATCGGGCCACCTCGATCATCGGAACGCTGACGCTGACCGCCGTCCCCGCACCGGGTGCCGACTCGATGTCCACCGTGCCGGACAGCAGCCGTGCCCGCTCGCGGAGGGCGGTGAGCCCGAATCCGGCGGATGAAGCCCGGGTGTCGAAGCCGGTGCCGTCGTCGCGGACGTCCAGGATTATCACGTCCTCCATGTAGGACAGGGTGATGTCGACCCTGCTCGCCAGCGCGTGCCTGCCGACGTTCGAAAGGGTTTCCTGCGCCGCCCGCAGGACCATCACCTCGATCTCGGAATGTATCGGTCGCGGTGTACCGGTCATGACGAAAGTCGCGGGTACGCCGTACTGCTCCAGCCATGTCGCGACCGCGGCGGCCACCGCGTCTCCGAGCCTGGCGTCGTGCAGAGGGCCCGGCCGCAGCGCCTCGATCGAACGGCGGACCTCCACCAGGCTAGAGCGGGCCAGCCGCCGGGCGGTGCCGATCCGGCCGCGCAGCGGCCCCTCGGCCGGGGCCAGTTCCTCGGCGACCTCCAACTGAGTGACGATCCCGGTCAATCCCTGAGCGACGGTGTCGTGGATTTCCCTGGCGATCCGGGCGCGTTCCTCCGCGGTGCCGGTGTCTTTGGCCCGCGCCAGCAGTTTCGCGTGCAATTCGGCGTTCTCGGCCGCCATGGCGACGAGCCTGCTGTTCGCCTTCCGGCGCCGGATCGCCTCCCGTTCCATCGCCCGGATCGCCCAGCCGATCAACGCGGCCAGCGGTGTCACCATCGCGAGGTCGAGCAATGTCGGCCAGAGCTCGGTGCCCGACAGCACCAGCCATGGGACATTCGCGAGCACCACCCCGGCGTAGGCGAGCCAGCCGGGCAGGGCGACGAACGCGAGCACATAACACACTGGGACGAACAACTGGAAGCTGTCGCCGCGGAGCGCGAGAACCACGGTGCCTGCCAGCAACCCGGCGAAGTACACGATCATCGCCAAGGTCTGGCGTTCCCACCACTGCGGATGCGCGACGATGAACCAGCCGTGCCACCCGCTCAGCGCCGCGACGATGGCCAGGGTGACCAGTCGGTCCGGCCAGGTGGCCGGATCGAAGACCAGGGAAAGGACGGTCGCGAGCCCGAGCAGTCCGTAGGGAGCGAGCGCCCACGCCCGGTTCCATCGTCGTTCCAGCCGTTCTTCCGTCGACGTCACCCTGCCCATCTTGTCAGCGGGAGTTCCGATAGGTCAGCCGCCGGAGCAGAACCTCCGCAGGTCCGCGCTTGCCCGCCCGCCGCATCCGGTCGGCGAGCAGCACCGATACCAGCCAGGTTCCCAAGGCCAGCAAGGCGACTCCGGCCGATCCCAAAGTGCCGCCGAGGCCCAAGGTGTAGGGCATCAGCAGCGCGACGAAAACCACCGACTGGAACAGATAGCAGCTGAGCGAGCGCTGCCCGCACGCGGTTATCGCCAGGATCACCGGGCCACTCCGGTCCCGGAACCGCGACGCGAGCAAGCCGATCAGCGCCGCATAGCCAAGACCGCCCGCCACCCCGGTGACCGAATGCGCGGCCGAACACGCCCACATGACCAGACCGGACGACGGGGTCCAGAAACCGCCGACCGCGAGACCCATCGGCAAGCCACCGGCCACCGCCAGGACGAGTCCGCCGATCGCGGTGCGGACCAGCAGTGTGCGGTGCCGTTCCGGCTCGGTGAGCACCCCGCGCCGCGCCGCCCAGACACCGATCAGGACGGCGCTGCCGACGCCGAGCAGTCCCAGCGGGGTCATCACCCATTCCACCGGATGCAGGGCGAGGGCGATGGCCGGGTCGCTGACCGCGAAAGACCAGAAGAAGGAACGTTGTCCGCTGCCCTGCGGGGTCACGTAGGCGATCCCCTGTACCAAGGCGACCACCACCAGCCAGCCCGCGGCGATGGTGAGCAACGTCCGGTCCTTGACCCGCAGCATCGCCAGCAGCGCGAACCCCAGCACCCCGTACAGACCTAGCACGTCACCGGGGAACAGCAGTACCGCATGGACGAACCCGAACACGATCAGCCAGCGGAACCGTCGCCGCAGCACCCGGTCGATGTCGTGGTCCGGGATGCCCGTTGCCTGCTGTCGCCGCACCATTTGCACGACGCCATAAGCGAACAGCGCGGCGAACATCGGATAGCCGCGTACCTCCACGAAAACCACGTTGAGCAGGCTGACCACCCGGTCGAGCAGGTCGTGCTCGACGATGTGCTGTCGCGCACCGTACGGGCGGCCATAAAGGTAGAGCACAGAGTTCGCCAGCGCGACCAACGCGAGCATCAACCCACGAGCGAGATCCGGCGCGAGCGCCCGCTCGCGAAGGGCGACTGGGCCGGCACTTGCTTCACTTGACGACATGCGCATCAGCGTGCTGGCCAGGCTCATCGCCGAACATCGACGGAACGACGGATTTCCGGATCAACCGCGGGCCCGGCGTATCAACCGATCGATTGATGCGCTCGTTTACGACCGCATCCCGCCGGACGGCGAATCCGCGGGCCCTGCCGCCTCACCTGCCGACAGCGACTTCGCCCTCGCCCCCGGCGAACGCCTGCTCTGGCAAGACCTCGTCATCGTCCCCCTGCCGATGGTGCCGTGCTACGGCCTGTACCCCACCTTCGAAAACCAGGCGCGTGGTCGCTTGGACCCGCGGGCAACCCACGATCTCATGGTTCCTGAGCGAACTGGGCCCACCTCACCTGGACCCACCTGCCGGAACCCCGGAGCCGCCACCGTCACCCGAAATCAACGGCATCGACCACGCGAGGCGGATCCGCGACCTCATCGCCCGACGCACAACACCGGTCTCGCCGAGAGCGCCAGCGACCTTCGGCGAGCAGGCCGCCGTATTACCGAAGAAAGAGACCCAGCCAACGCGATAGCCGGATCATTCGGCACACCGCCCCGTTTCGAAGAATTCGGCATTAAATCGCACGGTTTCCGTATCACGACGCCCGGGCGTACCCACCACGCTCGCTCGGAAACCTTTTTACGCCTAAGTTCCACTGAACCGTCCGCGATAATGCCGACCTGTCTATTCACGACCGTTCAGTGTAGGGTCCAGGCTGGTTGTTCATCGACCGCCGGTGACCGCTTTCAGCGGGACGTTTGAGCTTCTTGCTCCTCCACCATCGGTCTCGGATCCAAGAAAGTCGAAATGCGACACAATCGCACGTTTTCCACCCTTGCCGGCGCCTTGGTTCTGGTTGCCGGATCGGTTGTTCTCCTCCCCGCCTCGGCTCAGGCCCGTGCGGAATCCGTTCCCTGCGACGAGGCGGCGCTGGTCTCCGCGGTCGACGCGGCCAACGCGGCCGGTGGCGGCACCGTGACCTTGACCCCCGGGTGTACTTACACCCTCACCTCCGCCCATGGTGACGACGGCGTCCACGGTCCGGCCGGCCTGCCGGTCATCACCACGCCCATCACCTTCGAGGGCAACGCCAACACCATCACCCGCGCGCCGGCGGCGGCCGCTTTCCGCATCGGCCAGGTGGCACCCACCGGCGGCATCACGCTCAAAGCGGTCACCATCAGCAATGGCCATGCGGCTGCCGCGGGCACTGACGACGGCGGCGGCATCCTCAGTTTCGGCGCGGTGACCCTCACCGGTGGCGCGTTGTCCGGCAACACCGCCAACGGCCGAGGTGGCGCCTTGTACAGCACCGGGACCCCGTCTGCGGCGACGTTCACCAGCAGCACGGTCAACGGCAACACCGCGGGCCAGGGCGGCGGAATCGCCAGTGTGAACGGCACGCTCACGCTCACCAGCAGTGTAGTCGGCACCAACGCCGCGACGGTGAATCCCGGCGGGATCTACTACGTGGCGGGTTCGGCGACGCTGAACACCTCCACGGTGACCGCCAACACCGCGACCAACTGCACCGGCAGTCCCTCTCCCGTTCCCGGCTGCGTCGGATGACCGCCGTTTCCTTCTTGAACCCCAGCGGAATCGTCTCCAGGAAAGAAGATGTGATGCGAAGAAACCGCGGTATTCTGCGGGCCGTCGTCGGCGCGACCATCCTGAGCGGGAGCATGCTCGCGCTGGCTCCCCTCGCGCAGGCGACGACCATTCCCGTGGCGTGCGGCGAGAACGCCCTCGTCGACGCCATCAACCTCGCCAACTCCACGGTCGACAGCGACACCCTGACGCTGGCAGGCGGCTGCACCTACACACTGACCGCGCCGCACGGCGGACTCGCCAACGGGCTGCCGGTCATCACCACACCGATCGAACTGCTCGGCCCGGCGACCATCACGCGCACCGCGCTGCTCCCCTTCCGGATCGCCGAAGTCGGCCCGACCGGCAACCTCACCCTGACCACCTCGGTCGCCTTCACCAACGGCAGCGTGGTCGGCAACGGAGGCGGCATCCTCAACCACGGCGCCGTGACGCTCACCCGCAGCAGCCTGAGCGGCAACTACGCCACCCTCGCCGGCGGCGGCCTCGCCAACGCCGACACCCCGTCCGGCACGGCACCCGCCGCGTCGTTCACCAGAAGCAATGTTCTCGGGAACACCGCGCTCCTTCAGGGAGGCGGCATCTACAACGGTCTCCGCGGCACGCTGACCACCACCGGCGTCTCCGGAACCCCGATGCTCGTCAGCGGCAACAGCGGCGCGCAAGGAGGCGGTATCGCCGCGGTCGACTCGACCGCGACGACCATCACCCAGACCGCCGTGACCGCGAACCACGCTTTGCTCACCGCGGGCGGCGTCTACCGGATCAACGGCACCATGACCACCAACAACGCGCCCATCACCGCCAACACCCCCAACAACTGCGTCGGAAGCACCCCTGCCGTGCCCAACTGCACCGGCTGATCGAACGGCGCCGTCCCACGGCAAGCCCCAGCGGACTCCCCCGCTGGGGCTTGTCACGTGAAAGCCTTCGGTGCCACCGTGTTCAACGACGCCCCCATGAGCTGGTGTCGATGCCGTCCGCCCACAGGCGACGACACAGAGGTATCGGCGTTGCGCAACTGCACCCAGCCATCACCTGACAGACGGACCTCACAGTCCAATGCGAGGTATTGAGGGGTAACGCAAAGGTGTCGCGGGTGGCGGGGATTCGCTCGCGGCCGTGGTGCACCCAGGTGTCGCGAAAGCCACTTTCGGGACCTCAGGCGTCGCGAAAGTGGCTTTCGCGACACATCCCGACCATGGGGTTCCGCGAAGGCACCGGAGTAGCGAAGGCGCCCTTCTTCGCTACCGCACCCCTGCACCCGACGTTGCGAAAGCCACTTTCGCAACGTTGAACGTTGCCAAAGTGGCTTTCGCAACCTGCCACCTTTGCCCTACCCCTCAAGAGAGCCTCAGCGAACACGCCGCGTATTCATCGAAATCGACATGCCCGCCAGGCGGCACTGTCCACAACGAAGCTCCTGACGCCACGGGTTCGGGTACGACCCGCCACGGTCTGGAGCGGTGACGGCACAGCCACGGTGAGACCGAGACAGGTGGCCGTCAGCACTTACCGTCGCGTTCACCGGCTCAGGACGCGACCGAGCATCGATGTCACACAGTTGCTTTCTCCGCGTAGAACCGCCGCCTTTCCTTACATGGCAAGGGTGATTGTCGGTTGTGACGCGCGGAGTTGTCCACTTTGGACTGCTGTTTCCCGGCATTGTCGAATGAGGCGGCACGATCTCCTGCTGCTACCGGAAATCGTGCCGCCGCACGTCGATACGGCGAGCCTGATGGTCAGCAGGTGCAGATGCCGCCGTTGTTGATTCCGGCGACGCCGCTACCGCCCGCGAGGCCGCTGGTACCGGCCGGGGTGGCGATGGTGTCCGCCCCGTCGTTGATGGTTCCGGAGTTCCCGAGACCGCCGGCACCCGCGGCACCGCCGATGCCACCAGGACCGCCGGGGCCACTGCAGCCCGTGCCGCCGTTACCGCCGCCGGCGCCGTTGCCGCCCTTGCCGCCGGTCGCGGTGATGATGTCGACACCGGTTCCGCCCGTCAGAGTGCCCGAACTTCCGATCCCGCCGGCACCTCCCGCGCCGCCGACACCGCCGGCACCGCCAGGCTGGACGGCGGCGAGACCGTTGCCGCCCTTGCCGCCGACGCCACCGTTGCCGCCGAGCCCGCCGTTGGCCTTCAGCGTGTCGATACCGGCACCGCCGGTGATGGTCCCGGAATTCCCGGTACCACCCGCGCCCCCGGCACCACCGACGCCACCGGCGCCGCCGCCGTGACCGCAACCGCCGACGCCACCGGCCGCTCCCGTACCACCGGCACCACCGTTGGCGGTGACCGTGTCGAGACCGGGATCGCCGAGATCGCCGGTGAAGGTTCCGGAGTTCCCGACGCCACCGGCCGCGCCCGCGCCACCGATACCTCCGGCGCCCGCGCCACCGGCAACGAGGCCACTGTTGCCACCCGGACCGCCGAGACCGCCGTTGCCGCCCCTGCCCGCGGTGAAGGTCGCGGTGTCGCTGCCCGCGCCACCGGTGACGTTCCCGGCGTTGCCGGCACCACCGATCCCGCCGACGCCGCCGTTGCCACCGGCACCGCCCGCGCCGCTGGCGAATCCCGTCCCGCCCTGGCCGCCGTTTCCTCCGGCACCACCGGCACCACCGGTGACGGTGATGCTGTCGGTACCGGCGCCGCCGTCGATGACACCGGTGCTCCCCACACCGGCACCGCCGACGTTGCCCGCGCCGCCGTTGCCACCCGCGTCGCCCGCGGGAGTACCCGCGGTGCCGTCGGCTCCCGGCGGGCCGTTGGTGCCCGCGGCACCGGCGACGCCGGTGACCTTGATCGTGTCGTTACCGGCAAGACCGTTCACGGTGCCGTTCACGGCACCGCCGGTGACGGTGATGATGTTGTTCCCCGCGGTGCCGTCCAGCACCTGACCGGCGGGAATCCCGGCGGTGCAGGTGAAGTTGGCGCCGCTTTGGGTACACCCCGGCGGGAGCGCCCACGCCTGCGAGGGCACCAGAAGAGCGAAACCTGCCGCCGTGCCCACACCGATCAGTGCCCGGCCGGCCCGGCCTGCCGTGCTGATACGTGCTGTCGATCTCATGATCAACCTTCCACCTGTGAAAGGGATCCGGGACTGCTGCCACGGACCTGCGAGGTGGTGTGATGACCGGGGGTCTGGGGTCACTGCCCGGTGCCGCATACCTGAGGGCACCGGATCGACCAACACCCTCGACCTGACCGACCCTTCGCTCTTTCACCGGGCCTGGCAAGGCAAACGGTGGTCGGTCACCCGTACGTGGCAGGTCTCCCGCCGACTTCACAGTTCCGCGTTGAGGTGATCTCCCCGGATGACGGCGACGGGACACTCGGCGTGGGCGATCAGCGCCTGACTGGTCGACCCGAGGAGCATGCCCTCGAATCCACCGCGGCCCCGGCTGCCGACGACGAGAAGCCGTGCGCCCGCACCGATTTCGAGCAACGCGCGGACAGGCCTTCCCTTGCGGACGACGATTTCGACCGGAACGTCCGGACACTTCTCCCGCCAAGGAGCCACCTGCTCCTCGGTCGATTTCCGGTCGGCGGCCTCGATCTCGGCCGGATCGACGGCGAGGAACTGAGGCCGGATCGCGCCGTGGTCGACCAGTTCCGACCAGGTCCGCACGACCGTCAGGCGAGCGTTCCACAGCTTCGCTTCGTCGAACGCGAACCCGAGGGCCGCCTCGCTGATCGGCGAACCGTCCGTGCCCACGACGACCGGCCCCGCTTCCGGTGCGGCATCGTCCGGTCGCCGACCTCGGGCCACGACGACCGGGCAATGGCCGTGATGGGCGAGCGCGACCGCGGTGGAGCCCACCAGCATCCCGGTGAAACCGCCGAGTCCTCGTGACCCGAGCACGACCGCCGTCGCCCTCGCCGACTCCTGGATCAGGGCGGCCGCCGGGTGCCACTCGCGGACCGCGGTCTCGACGACGAGATCCGCATGCCTGGCGAACACTGCTTCCTTCACCTCGAGAATCCATGCTCGACCGCGGCTCTCGAAACCCTCACGGACCCCGTCGAAAGAGGGGATCACGCCCGGCATCTTCACGACCGGGATCGTGAACACGTGGACGAGCCGCAAGGGCAGCCCACGTTTCGCGGCCTCGTCCGCCGCCCAGAGCGCGGCGGTCCTCGCGGACCGTGACCCGTCGACCCCAGCGACGATGGACCTCTCTGTGCCAACCGGCATTTTCACTCCTCATGCTCTGTCTAGCCGAGTTCTCGCTTCCCTCGCTGTCCAAGGGCTCGTTCGACGATGGGCCTGCCTTCGCAGGCTCGGGTCAATCGCCACGACCACCTTCGGATTCCCAACGGGCGAGGGCGTTCTCCGGGACCGGCCGCGCGCCGAACTCGTCAAGGAGCGCCTCCGGACCGGCCACGTTGTTCTGCCCGGAGGCCGCCATCAGCACTCCCTCGGCAGCAGCCGCGTCCGCCTCCGGCGGGACGACCAGCAACGTGAGCCGCTGCATGTTCCCGCCGGTCACGTGCACGATGTGAACGTTCTGGGAGCCGATTCCCTCCAGCTTGACCAGCCGCCCGTGCCAGATCAGCTCACGGACCGTGACCGCCCAGGCCGACGGCGGGAACGCCACCCGCCACACCGGGCCGATCCGGCCGTCGAGCGACGCGGCGAGCTCGGGCACCTCGACCGTCAAGTCACGCGACCGCGGCCACCAGGCACCATCGACGCGACCGCTCTCCGAGTTGCGAGGCTTGATCCTCAACCGTTCGGCGGCGTCCAGGATGAGAGGGTCGGCATGCATATTCGGCTCCGGTCTCCGGCCACGAAGACCGGAATCGATGAAGAACCGAAGGTGACATCGGTCGTTCTCCGACGCGCGAAATACTCTCGGTACTTTTATTGTACAGAGGAAATCCCGTCGCAAACCGGCGATAATTCACCCGCTCCGGGTTCAGCACGGAAATCGGCGCAGGAAAACAGACATCGTCCATTGAGGACAGTGACCGTTCCGCCGGTTCCGGACGGCCGATACCGTCAGCGTAACCCCTGAACGAGGCGTTTTACCCGAATATGCGGTAGAATCCCGACGCCAGCGCCGGAGTGCCCAGACACCGCCCTCACGACGACCGCCCATCAACGGTCGCATCTGTCCCTTGGCCCCGTGCGCCTGCCTCTTCCCGTGCGGCGAGCTTCAGCGACGGCCGGCCAGTCTGGAGCCCGGATCGTGAAGATCATTACGCTCGACCTACGACGGTCGCGTCGCCCGCGACCGGATCGCACGACACTCGGTGCGCCCCCGGTGACCAGGACAGGCCTCGGCGTGGTTCGCGCGGTCATCGAGGTCCCCACCGGCGGACACGAGCCTCCGGCACGCCGTTCTTCCCCCTTGGCCGTGACGATGGAGCAACTCGGCCGGACCCTGGTACTCGTCGTGGACGGCGACCTGGACCTGCACACCGCGCCCACGGCACGCCGAGCGATCGAGGCGGCGTTGAACCGACGGCCGCGACGGTTGATCGTGGACTTGAGTCTCGTCCGGTTCCTGAACTCCGCCGGGTTGGAGGTCCTGCTGGCCGCCCACCGGCAAGCCGCCCCGCACACCGACTTCCGGCTGGTCGCCACCACGCGCGCCGTCTTCCGGCCACTGCAGATCACCGGGCTGCACGAAGAACTGACCGTCCACGGCTCACGCTCGGCAGCCATCGCCACACCGGCAGGGACCGACGACGGCTCTCCATCCGGGTAACTTCGAGGCCGTCCACAAACCCGGTCGGCCCCACCTGGAGACAGGTGAAAGAGAGGAAAGACTCGGCCGGAAGACGAAACTTCCGTCACGCTCCGATGAAGATCTGCCTCCAGGCGGCCGCCGGCGTGACCGCGCGCTGAACGAGGCACGCCGGATCAAGGCCGCTTTTCGCCAACCGCGCCTGCCAATACACCAGGTCAGGACGTAGCATGGTGGCAGGCGGCAGGCGTGACACTGTCCACGGCGCCGGTCCTGGCAAGCTCCCTGCCGCTGCTCGCGGCAGTCGAGTGATCAACGCTGCCTTCCCTTCTCGGTTCTCCTCGCATGCCACAGCCGGTTCTGACCGGTCCGACTCACTCCACAGGAGATCCTCCATCAGCGTCCCAGTCGTTCTGCCGCATGCCGTCAGCGCTCCTCGTTCTCTCACCGATGTATACGGTCCGGGCATCGCCGTTTGCGCGCGCCCCGAACTGGCCGCGGCCGAACCCGTGAACAGGCACCGCCACACCCGCGACGTGGTCTCCGCGCGACCGATCGCCGTCGCGGCCGACATGCCGGTGATCTGCAGCGCCGGTGGCACGGACCCGGATTTGCTGGCACACCTGCGTGACAGCGGCCTGCCTGTCGGCACGGATTTGCGCGAGTTCCGAAATGAAAGGGAATTCGCCGCCCGCGTGACCGAGGCGATATCCGATGGCCTGCTGATGTCGATGGAGTACCCGCAGCCGACCGCGCTGTGCCCGGACGAACGCGCGCTCAAAAGCGCGCAACTCGTCGGCTATTTGAACAACAAAGCCAGCATCACCACATTGGTCGATCCACGTTTCCAAGCGCACCGGAGCGTCGTGACCCGCGGGCAACTCGCGGAGGCGGCACCGGCGGAGAAGTCGTGGGTGCTCAAGGCCGCGACCAACGACGCGCACGGCGGCAGCCTTGATGTCTATCTGCACCAGGCCCACGAGCAGATCACGCTGCCGGCGTTCACCGACGTGCTCAACGAGTTCGTCGTCGAGGAGTACTTGCAGATCCTGCGTAACTGGGGCCTGCAGTTCTATGTGGCAGCGGACGCGCGGGCTCGCCTGCTGGCTGTGACGGAACAACGCGTCGACGCGATCGGGGTCTATGCCGGCGGCCGATTCGGCGCGGTCACCACTCCTCCCGCCGAACTGCTCGCCGAATGCCTGGCGATCACCCAGCGCGCGGCCGATGTCGGCTACCGCGGCCTGTGCAGCCTCGACTGCGCCGAAACCCGGGACGGCCAGCAGGTCGTGCTCGACCTGAACTTCCGGATCACCAGTGGCTCGATCCCGTTGCTGGCGATGCAGTCCGTCCGCCCCGACGCTCTCGACCTCCCCGCCGAATCCGTGAAGCTGACCGTCGCCGGCCCACTCACCGACCTGCTCGCCGGGATACGCCCGGCGTTGGCCGCCGGCGGCCTGCTCATCGTGGCCGGTCATGACACCGGTCACACGGACAGTCCGCGCCGGCAAAGCACCTTGCAACTGCTGGTCCTCGGGGACGACCCCGACGAGGTGACCGCTCGACGCCGTACGCTGGAATCGAAAATCGGCAAGTAAGGCTCAGTCGTGCGACCGGCGGGCGTCGTCCGGGCGTCCCGCCGATCACGCGACGCCCCCTACGCCTAGGCTCATTGGCACTGCGCCAATCCGAGATGGCGTGGCATGACCTAGCGGAAGGCACTTTCGATGGCACAAAAGGTATCCGTCCAGATCGTCGACGACATCGACGGTGGCGAAGCCACCCAGACCGTGCCCTTCGCGCTCGACGGCGTCACCTACGAGATCGATCTCTCCGATGACAACGCCGGCGCCCTGCGCGAAGAGCTCGAGCGCTTCATCGACGCCAGCAGGCGAGTCGGCGGGCGCAAGGTGAAGGTCGCAACCGGACAGTCCACCGTGGCCGGTGGCGCGGCGAAGCCCACCGACCGCGAACGCAACCAGCAGGTCCGCGCCTGGGCGTCGGCCAACGGTTACGCGATCGCCGAGCGCGGTCGCATTCCCAACGAGATCTACGAAGCGTTCGACAACGCCGAGTCGGCCCCCGCCGAACCGGTCGCCGAAGAGGCTCCCGTCAAGCGCAAGCGTGCACCTCGCAAGAAGTCCTGAATCGCCGATCGCGCCCTTGACGTCCTTTCCCCGATAGACCGGACAGGACCTCAAGGGCGCGTCGCGGGAATTGCCGCGCCGCGCGCTATTCGGGGCTCTTCCACCGATCAGAAATCCTCCGCCACGTCGTCAGTTCTGGTGACCCCCTCGCACCGGTGGAAGGATTGACGACCATGACCGACGCCGGCCCGCTGGGCGCTGACGAGGCCACGTTCATCGCGCTGGCCCGCTCAGGCGATACCGCGCGGTTCGCGCTCATCACCGAACGCCACCGGCGTGAGCTGCAGGTGCACTGCTACCGGATGCTCGCGAACTACGACGACGCCCAGGACATGACGCAGGAGACGTTCCTGCGAGCGTGGAACAAGCGGAAGTCGTTCAAGGGCCACGCCGCACTGCGGACCTGGCTGTACCGGATCGCGACGAACGCCTGCCTCGACTTCCTTCAGAAGCGCAATGACCGCACACCCGTGCCGTCCGGGCTGTCGGACTCCGGCTCCGAGGTGCCGCACCTGCAGCCGTACCCCGACCGGATGCTCCCCGAGGACCCGCAGGAATCGGTGGTGTCGCGGGAGACGATCGAGCTGGCGTTCATCGTCGCCGTCCAGCATCTGCCGCCGCGGCAGCGGGCGGTGTTCATCCTGCGCGACGTCCTCGGCTGGCCCGCCTCGAAGGTCGCCGACGCCCTCGAGCTGACCGTCGCATCGGTGACCAGCGCACTGCAGCGAGCCCGCGTGACGATGCGCGAGCAGCTGCCCGACCGTCGCCTCGACTGGAGGAGCCCCGCCCCTCACGAGCTGTCGCATGACGAGCGCGGCGTGGTGAAGGCGTACATCGACGCCCATGAGCGCAACGACCTCGACGGGCTGATGTCCCTGCTGCGCGACGACCTGCGCTTCGCGATGCTGCCCGAGCTGGGCCCCGTGACCATGACGGCCAAGGACGCGGTGGACGGCTGGGTCTCCGGTGGGCTCTTCGAGCGCGGCCGTGACGACTGGCGCGGTATCGGCACGACGGTCAACCGCATGCCGGCCGCCGCGCTGTACCTCCGCGCCCCCGAAGACACGGAGTACCGGCTGTTCGCCATCGCGGTGCTGCGCATCGTCGACGGGAAGATCGCCGAGCTCACCGGCTTCGACGCCACCGGCAAACCATGGCTGGACCCGCTCCCGGCACTGTGATCGAACCCGGCCCCATCAGTGCCTCGTCTCGTATCGGGTCAGCACCACGCCGCCGGGAAACGTCCGCGTCTCCACCAGGGTCAGCTTCACCCAGCTGTCCAACGCGGTGAAGAACGGCGTGCCTCCGCCCACCAAGACCGGCACGGTGACCAGCAGGTACTCGTCGATCAGCCCGGCCCGCATGGCCGCCCCGGCGAGCGTCGCGCCGCCGATGTCCATCGGGCCGCCGTCCTCGGCCATGAGCCGGGTGATCCCGGTGACCGCGTCGCCGGTGACCAGGCGGGTGTTCCAATCGACCTTGTCGATCGTCGAGGAGAACACCGCCTTCGGCATGTCCCGCCAGCGGCGGGCGAACTCGATCTCCGCCGGTGTGGCGCCGGGCTGCCGGTCGGCGGTCGGCCAGTGGGAACTCATCGCCTCCCACAACTTGCGCCCGTACAGCGCCAGTCCCGTCGCCGCCACCCGGTCGGACCACCACTGGAACAGCTCGTCGCTCGGCGACGAGTCCGGTCCCTCACCCCCGCTCCAGCCGAGGTCGTCGCCGGGTGCGGCGATGTAGCCGTCCAGGGTCACATTCATGCCGAAGGTCAGTTTCCGCATGGCGTCAGCCTCCTGTGAGTCGATCTCACACGTATAGACGGACGCGGCGCGAAAACCTGATCGGTGCGTGTCGCCTGTCGGGGCGCAGTCCGTCGACTCGGACGCAAGGCGGGAGACTACGAATGAACGACATCAAGCCGCAGGCCGCGGAAGGAGCCTCATGCTGACCCAGGTTGCCGAGGGAGTGCTGGTCCATCAGAGCGAGTTGCTTCGGAACAACACCGTTGTCGTGCGGGGCAATGGCGGCGTGCTGCTCATCGACCCCGGGATAACGGGCGATGAGATGACCTGTCTCGCGAACGACCTTCGGGAGTTGGGCGAGCCCGTCGTGGCGGGATTCTCGACCCATCCTGATTGGGATCACGTGCTGTGGCACGCCGAACTTGGCGACGTGCCTCGTTTCGGTACAGCCCGTTGTGCGGCTCATATGCGAGATGTGCGGTCGAAGGCGGATTGGAAGGCCCGCGCCGCCGAGGGGTTGCCGCCGGAAATCGCCGAGGTGACACCGCTGGACCTGTACGGTCTCATCACGGGTCTGCCCGCCGAGACCGCGAGGATTCCTTGGGATGGTCCTGAAGTCCGGATCATCGAGCATCCGGCGCATGCCCCGGGCCACGCGGCACTGTTGATCGAAGAACGCGGCGTTCTCGTCGCCGGCGACATGCTCTCGGATGTCTTCATCCCGATGCTCGACGACGTGCACGACACCAATGACCCGATCGAGGAGTACCTCGTCGGGCTGCGGCTGCTCGAAGGTGTGGCAGACGACGTCGAGGTCGTCGTCCCCGGGCATGGTTCCGTCGGCAGAGGTGATCGGGTACGCGCGAGGATGCGCCAGGATCGGGCGTACGTGCACGCCCTGCGTGACGGCCGTGACCCCGATGACCCGCGAATCGGCCCGGCGGCCGAGCCCGGCTGGGAATGGGTGAGCGACATCCACGAAGGACAACGCCGGCGCTTCGCCGGGAGAACCGAACGCGGCTGACGAACGTCCCGCTGCCGCAACCAAGCCGAGGAGCCTACGGATGAACGACACCGAACCGCAGACCGCGGCGGGAAAGGTGCTCTGGCACTTCACGATGTCGCTGGACGGCTTCGTGGCGGGCCCGGACCACGCGATGGACTGGATGACCGGGACGAACCGCCCGGGCCTGGAAGGCGAATACGTCACGACCACGGGCGCCGTGCTGGGAGGTCGAGACGGCTGGGATATGGCCGCCGCGAGTGGTGGCCGCCCGTACGGCGGCGACTGGGACGGGCCGATCTTCGTGCTCACCCACCACCCCGAAGACGCGGCACCCGCCGAGGGAGTCACCTTCCTCGACTGTGACCCCGCGGAGGCGGTACGGCTCGGACTCGAAGCCGCCGGCGGCAAGAACCTCGAAGTGTTGTCCCCGACCATCGGCGCTCAGCTACTCGACCTGGGACTGATCGACGAGATCGACCTGCACATCGCACCGGTCCTGCTCGGCGAGGGCATCCGGCTCTACCACAACCCGGGCCGCGCGCCCATTCACCTGCACCAGGTCGGTGACGGCGACCCCAGCTCGGAAGTCAACGTGCGGTACCGGCCTGCCGGCACGGCGAAGGGGCCCGATCGAAGCTAGGCACGGGTTGCCGATGACGAACCGGGAGACGCCGGTTGAGCTTCTCGGGACGCCGGAGCGTCAGCACCGCCACGTCCCGGACGACGTCGACACCGAGGAGTCCCCGTCGTGCGCCGAAGTCGCAGGTCACGCTGGGTTCGTCGGCGGCGCGGGTCTTCTCAGCCTGTTCGGGCTCACCGACGAGGGGATCGTCACCCGGCTCACCGCGGACCTTCTTTGCCGACGTTGTGCCGACACCTCGGCCCCGTTCACCTCGCCGGCGACTATCGGCTCGATATGCCCTCACTCACCCGACGCGGCCTCGTCGGGTGAGCGGGCAGCGAAGCAGGTCCTGGCCGGCCTGTCCCGCCCGATGCGCTGACGAAACACCGACCACCACGAACTTCGTCGCAACACCGGTTCTGGCCGCCACCTGAACCGGTCATGACCCGTATGCCGTCCTGCAATAGCTCTTGGCATCGCCCTTTGTGTCGGACGCGACGCAGCTTCCGTCGAGGTCGATCGATGGTGCCACGTGATACGTTCGCGGGTCGCCTTCCGGGGTACCTTCAGGATTTTTCGGCGTCTTCTCGCCAGTCCGGACCCACATGATCTTCAGCGATGACCTGGCGGGGCTCATCGCCAGTCCGGATAACTGCGCCGGGCTGCCGTTGGGGTCCATGGAGTCGAAGCACGTGCTGGCGCGGTCCCAGTATTGGGTCTCCTTGCCGTCTCCGTACGACAGGGCGATCGTCTTGTCCGACGGCCAGCTGAACCCCGTGACCTGCGGGAACTGGGCGGTGACCTCGGCGACGACCGCGGACATCACGATCTTCCCACTGTCCGCTTTCTCGCTCGTACCGAGCATGAGGTCGCGGCACGCCTGGAAGAGGCTACCTTCGCTGATGGTCATTTCCTGATGCCACTCGACCGCGATATCGGCTTTGTAGCCGTCCTTTGTGGTGATTGCGAAGGTGACGGTTTTATGAAGCGGCCCGTAGTTCGCGGCTGTGGTCGTCGGAGCGGCCGTGGCCGAGTTGGTCGTTGTCGTCGCTGCCGTCGACGAGGTCGTCGTGGCCGTGGTAGCGCCTTGGCCCGTATCCCCGCCACACGATGTCAGGACGACAAGGAATGTCAGGAGCATCGCGCCGGTCGTGAGATTCGAAGGTCTTCCCACGTCAGCGCGCGATCGCGAGGCAGTAGACAGCGTCGTCCGGCTCGTGTTTCAGCTGGATCCCGTATTTGTCGTCCTCGGGGCAACTCTCCTCGTAGCCTCCGACGTGGGTGATCTTGTAGATCGGGTCGCCGAGGTTGTCCATCACGTTCCCACTCGTGGGGCATTCCGCCGGCTTGATGTCGGTGCCGCCGACGCCGACAGTGGTACGGACGCACTCGCCGACCTTGTGCTTACCGCCGAATACCCCGCACCCACCCGCGACCACCGCGATGATCACGGCGCAGGCCGTCAAACGCCAGAGCATGATTTCTCCTTCGCTGCCCAGTCCGTTCTGGACATATGTGATGCTCGACCGGATCGTGCCGAGGTAACCATTGAAGGCGCTTCATCGGCTTGTGCATGTGCGTCACATGTGGCAGACCGGCCCTCTTTGTTATCGACTGGTCCGAGCGCGTAACTCGTCGACGTCCTTGATAGTGATCACACCACGGTCGGTCGTGATGACTTTATCTTCTCGAAGTGTTTTGAGGGCGCGCACCACCGATTCTCGCGACAACCCCAATGACTCACCCAACGCGGCCTGGGATCCGATGGCGAACCTGAGCCGATCACTGTAGGCCGGATCGAAATCATCGACATAACGCAACAGCATTTCGACGATCTTCGTGAAAGCATCGTCGTTCTGGCCGACGATGTTCCGATCCGACTCGCGCAGGCGCTCGGACACTACGGCGCAAAGGACGCGGAGCACGCGGGGACGTTGTGCCAGGTAGCGGTCGAACGCGCTGCCGTCGATGATGAGCGCGCGCACCGGTGTCTCCGCTTGGACTGTCGCAGACCTCACTTCGCGATCCAGCACAGCCTGTTCGCCCACAATGTCTCCGGCGAACCGTGGCGCGATGGGCGTTTTCCCGTCAGCTGCCAACAGCCGGACTCGTCCGCTGTGAAGCACAGCGACCCAATTGTCCGGATCGCCGGCCCGGATCAGCGTGGCGCCGACTTCATATCGGCGCAGGACGGCCTTGGAGACCAGGGCTTCACGTTCGGCATCGTCGAGCCTTCGCCAGAAACTGCCGACGCGGTGCCCGGAGGTCACGATGGCCAACTGCGAAATCGCTGTCACGCTCGTGTCTCGTTCCGTCCGGCTTGCGAGGTCGCTGACTACATCGTCGTCGCAGGGCTAAACGTAACGAGGTGATCAGAACCTGCTGAGTCGGTAGATCGGCGCGCCGTCGGAACCGTATATCGTTGCCTGATCAGGCGAGTCGAACGTGATTTTATAACTGGCTTGATTGGGTTTCTGGGTAACTTGAAAAGTGTAGCGTCCATTGACGTCGGGCTGACTCGAAATACGGCAGGTCATCTGGCCGCCGATGTCAAGGACCCTACCTTGGTGGTAGTAGAATCCTTCGCAGCTTCCTCCATTTCCGCTGTACACCTTTGTTCCCGTGTCGTCCGATGATCGCCAGCTGCCAACGAGAATGCCGGGATCGCGCAGCGGTTGACCGGCGTCCGGTGAGGACGAGTTGTTGTCCGGCATGGCCGCGCCTCCGTCGTCCGCGCTGAGCAACGCGTAACCAACCCAGCCGACACCGAGGAGGAGCAAGAGCAGGATCAGGATGGCGGCGCGCGGGTGGCGGCGTACTTGTTCTACGAACGTCTGGTTGTTGATGAGGTCGCGGCCGACCTTGGCGCCGGCCACCTTGTCGCCGATGTGTTGGTCTCTGCCGGAGACGTTCGAGTCAGTAATGGTCACGTTCCCGCCGACGGCGTTCTGCGCGTCCGATCGCTGGGGGCCGCGTTGCCGCGCCGCCACAGCACGTGCGGCGGCGTCGTCGCCGGGAATCGACAGCCATGCCGTGGCTGTGACGTCCTTTACGTGCACCACCGTGCAATGGAAGGCATTGGGGTCGATTTGGTCGTAACCGTGCCGGACGGTCGCCTGGTACAGCACGTCCGAGACTAGGACGGCACACCTTCGGTCGGTGGTGGACAACGCTTCGCGAAGTACGTCGGAGTCCACGAGCCGAAAGGCATGGTTCACGTCCGAGCCGACGAAACCGTTCTCATCCTGATGCACCTCGCCTGCCTGGACCGCCACCCGTACTTGGCAAGCCCAGCCAGAAGGGAGCCTCTCCGCCGATTCCACGCGATGCGCGAACTCTGTGAGGACGGGCCCGAGCAGCACCGCTCTCGGAGTCTCGGTCGGCACGATCACCAGCACGCCGTCACCACGATCTTCGTGCGCGCACAGCTTCCAGTCGACCCCTCCCGCGGTGAACGCGTCCGCGAGCAAGCCGTAGAGCTGTCGCCGAGCGGCGATCTGGTCGGGGTTCCTCAGTTTGCTGAACGATCGCAGGTCCACGACCACGATCGTGGCGGGAAACGGATACTCGCTCATTTCTTGCACCCCGTGGTCGTTCCGAGGAAGGCGCCGCACTGGTGGGCGTTCAGCACAGCCGTCATGACCACACCGCCATTGTTGACAGCCAGGAGATAGGCGCCAGGGTCGATCTCCCACCGCTTGCCGTCCCAGCGCATGGGGAGTACACCGACCTTGGCGCCGCGGTGTGACACGTTCACCTGCGCGGCGTTGTTCGAGCCGGCGACTCCGCCGATCACCACATCGTTGATCTCGGCACGCATCTCCGGGTTCCGGGTGAAGGCGGAAGCGATGACGTCCCGGCAGGTGTCTCCGGACTTCGCGGATGCCAGCACGCACCAGTCAGCGGCGTTGAGATCGATCTCCGCCTGTCTGATCGCGCTCACCGTGTTGAGTGCGCCGTCGAGCCCTTCCTGATACACCACGTCGGTGGGTGACGAGCCGAGTTCCTGACTGACGATGTACCCACCACCACCCACCAGTGCCAGGGCGAGGACGCCGAGTCCGAACCGGACCTTCGTGTTCGTGACCTTGTCGCGGCCGACTTTGTCGCCACCGACGGTGTCACCGATGTGTTGATCCCGGCCGGCGAAGTTGGAGCCCTTCACCGAGAAGTCGCCACCCACGGTGAAGGGGCGGTCGTCCTTGTCGCTCATGCAGCTCCAGTCCCTCAGGTTCGCGGTCGAGCGCGATTGAACCGAAGAACGCGGAGCGAAGCGACTTCTTGTGCGTCACGGTACGCACAACCGCCCGATCACTCCGCCACCACAAAGCCGCCTCCAGACGAAGGACCGGGAGCCCCACTCACGCGTGTGGGGCTCCCGGTCCGTCTCAACCGATGTCGAAGCAAACGAGCGCGGACTACGTCAGCCCGGCATCCTCGTGTCCTCGGGGGACGAAGACGTTGGTCAACGTCATCGACGAAACACGAACCGGTTTCTTCTTCTCTTCGCGCAGGTCTTTCGCGCACTTCCCGATCCTCAAAGCCAAATCGTTCAGATCGTCGTGGACGAAGCTCTCGATCTGTTGCACTACAAGATCCTCCTTGGGCCAAGGTCGTAAGGGAGTCGTTCCCAGTGATGCCACTGCTACACCCCGAGACGTGAACATGGCCTCGCGCTCGACCGGATGAAGTTCCGGAAGCTTCTCCCGAGCCGGCACGGGCTCAGCTTGAAGCGACCGCGCCGAACGAGTGGCAAACGATTACCACGTATTTCTCCGGGACGATGAACGGTCATGACACAGGAGATGAAGTCGAGGATGATCCGGCCGCCTTGATCGGCGATGGACCCGAGCAGTGGTTTGTTCGCGTCAGCGCGGCCCCTTCGGCGGCCTTGGAAGGCCGGCGCTACCGCGCCGATCGTCCTGTCGCGCGAGTTCGGCCGTCGCTTCGTCGATCTTCCGTTCGAGGCGCGAGTCGCTCCCCAGCAAGGCGAGCGCTGCGGCGGATATGACGTTTCCCCGGTCGTCAGAAGGCATGCGGGTGATCACCAGTCCAGGTCAGGGTCTTCGGCGACCGAATTCAGCGCGGTCACCGTCGCGTGGCCTTCACTCAGCAGACGGGCGTCGCTGCCCGGCGACAACTCGCCATCGACCGTGACAGCGGTGACGGTGAACGCGCCGTCCTCGCCGTTCTGGACGTGACTGCGCACCACACCGAATTCGGCCAGCCCTCCGCCGCGTCGCGCACCGCTTGCGAGGTGGTGTCGAGCGGTTCGATGAGCCTGGAAAGCTGCTCCCAGGCGAGCCTGCCCAGCACCCGGGCGACCACGGTCCTGACCGCGGCCGGTTCGCCGGGGAGTGAGCGCAACGCGCCCTTTCCTCCGCCGAGCGCGCTGCCCGGCATGAGTGCGTCGAGGCATCGCGAGAGCACCTCTCCGATGAGCCGGACCGCCACCGGACGAGAGGAGCCTCGCAGGTAAGGGGCGACGTCCGGCATGGTGGCCATCCTGCGCACCACGCCTGCCACCATGCGGTCCCGGACCAGACGCAACTCGAGAGCGGACGCCACGGGCTCCCGGAATCGCTTCGACACAGTCTTCCCTTCGGCAGGCAGTCCCCGCACAGCTTCTACGCCGTTGGCGGCACTGGCCAGCCCGAAGGCAATAGGTAAGGGCCCTCACTCATGAGGTCGAAGCCCGCATTCCTGAACAGGGCAACGAGACGAGCACACCTCGACTGTCCACACGGGACACATCCGGACCACTATGCACCGCCGGACGAGGAACGCTCACCCGTCCGTGAAGGCCTCCTTGAGGGACCCAGAGTCCCTCAAGGAGGCCTTCACGGACCGACCACCGGCAGCTCGGTGTGCCGTCCGGCGGGGTCAGCGCAGCGCCGCCAGGACGTAGTCGTCGCCGAACTGCCACACCGGGGCCGCTTCCGCGAAGCCCGCCTCCCTGAGCAGTCTCGTGTGCTCCTGCGGGCTGAGCCGGTTGCCGTAGCCGGTCGAGATACCCCGCAACTCGGCCGCGGTGAACCGCTCCCCCAGCGCGGGATCGGCGGCGACCGCGGCCCACCAGCTTTTCCAGTCTTCGTGGGACTCGACTCCGGCCCGCGCGGCACGACGGTTCTTGACGGTTTCGGTGAGGTCTCGGATGCCGGGTTGTGCGTCGTAGAAGTGGTCGCCGTTGACGAGCGCCCCGCCTTCCCTCAACGCGCCGGCGAGGTCACGGTAGGTCTCGGCGAGCCGCTCGGGACGCAGCCAGTGCAGGGCGGTCGTCGAGACCGCGGCGTCGATCGGCCGCCACTTCAGCCACCCGCGTTCGGCGAGGTCGGCCTGGAGGTACTCGATGTCCGCGTGCGCAGGCCGGGTGGCCTCGGCTAGGCCGAGCAGGAACGGATCGTTGTCGATGCCGACGACTCGCGCTCGCGGTAGCCGCCGGGCGAGCCTGGTGGCCAGCGAACCCGGACCACAGCCGAGGTCGAGCACCAGCGGCTCGGCGACGTCGCGGCAGACGTGCTCGACGACATCGATCAGGACGTCGAAGCGTTCTTCGCGGTCGGCGATGTAGCGTTCCTGCTGGACATCCCACCGTCGCACCCAGCTTGCCGCGAGTCCCTGGTCCACCGCGCTCCCCTCGTGATCTTCATCCTGTGTAGCACACCTCGATCATGGGTTACCGTGTGCGTCACAACGTAAGAAGGTGCCCGTCGGGGGAAGCCGGTGTGAATCCGGCGCTGACCCGCAACCGTGAACGGCCTGTGCCGTGAGCCGGACTGCCCGCCGAGTGCTGCCAGCCCCAACTGTCGTGGAGTACGGAGCGGGGTCCCGTTCACGTGCGGCCGCGCGCCCGGGACAGTGCTCGATGTCCCGGAGGTCCCTATGACGCGTCATCCGCTCACTCGTCGGCGCCTGCTCGCTTTGGCCGCGCTCACGCCCTTGGCCGCCTGCGGGGCCGCACCCGCGGACGCGGGACGGCTGAAGGTCGCGTTCGCCGCGGGCGGGTCGAAGGAAACCCTGGATCCGGCACAGGTTTCGCTTTTCGTCGACCAGGCGCGGGCCAAAGCGCTCTTCGACACGCTGGTCGCCTACAACGCCGACACCTCGTTGCGGCCGCGGCTGGCCGAGTCCTGGGAAAGTGACGGTTCCGGTACGCGCTGGCGGATCAGGCTGCGGCAGGCGGCCTTCCACGACGGGCGTCCGGTCACCGCGGACGACGTGCTCTACACCTTCCGGCGGATCGCCGATCCCGCGCTGGCTTCCTCGTCCCGGCAATACTTCGCGAAGGTGGACTTCGCCCGCAGCAAGGCGTTGTCGCCCACCGAACTCGAACTGACGCTGACCACTCCCGACTTCGAATTCCCGTCGGGGTGGGGCTCGCCGGGCGCGGAGATCGTGCCTGCCGGGACGACGGGCTTCACGGCGCCGATCGGGTCCGGCCCGTTCCGCTTCGTCTCGTTCACTCCCGGCGGCCCGGCGGTGTTCCGCAAGAACGAGTCCTATTGGGACGGCGCACCGAGTATCGACGAGCTGGAGTTCGTCCCGGTCAACGACGAAACCGCGCGCGTCAACGCCTTGCTGTCCGGGCAGATCGACTACGCCCACGATCTCGCGGCCGGTACCGCGGCCAGGCTGACCGGCGACGGGCGTGTCTCGCTGCTCGAAGCCAAGGGAACGACGATGCAGGGCCTGATCCTGCGCCTGACGCAGCCGCCGTTCACCGACCCGAGGTTGCTGCGCGCCGTACTGTCCGGAGTGGACCGGGAGGCGTTGAACCGGGTCGCGCTGGCCGGTCGCGGCGAAATCGGCAACGACCTGTTCGGCAAAGGACTCCGCGGGTACGCCGCCGGCATCCCGCAACGTCGGCGCGACGTGGAACTGGCCAGGGCGCTCGTGCGGGAGGCAGGAGCCGAGGGGCTCGCCTTCGCCGTCGAAACCAGCGACGTCGACCCGGGCTTCGCCACCGCGGCCACACTGATTTCCCAGCAGCTCAAGGAAATCGGGCTCACCGTCACGCCGAACACACGCGCGTCGAGCACCTACTTCGGCGAGATCAAGACCAAGGGGGTCGCCGCGCTCACCCGCACGGCCACCCTGCCGGTGGCGACGTTCCTCAACCAGCGCTTCCGCACCGGCGGCTCCAACAACGTCAACGGATTCGGCTCACCGGAATTCGACGCCCTCATGGACCGCGCCGCGGCCACCCCGGACGAAGCCGCCAGGCTCGCGCTGTTCGGCGACGCCCAGCGGATCGTGCACGACTCCGGCGGCCTGCTCGCCTGGGGGTTCAGCACCTGGACGATCGCCGTGTCGAAGCGGGTTTCCGGGTTGGTGACCGCACCGCCGAACACCTTCGAGTGGGCGAGGTTCGACCGCGCCCGGCTGTCCTGACGTGCCGGGTCACACCGTGCGGCGGCTGGGTTTCGCCGTGCTGCAGGCGATGGTCGTGCTGATCGCGACATTCGCCGTGACCGCGTTGCTCCCCGGCGACGCGGCCTCGGTCGTGCTCGGCGAACAGGCCACCGACGAGCAGGTGGCGACCGTACGCCAACGGCTCGCCCTCGACCAGCCGCTCCTCGACCGGTTCGGGAACTGGCTTTCGGGACTGGTCACCGGCGATCTCGGCCGGTCGCTCGTGACCGGCGCCCCGGTGACCGACGAGATCGTCCGCCGCTTCGCCGCAACCGCGGTGCTCGCCGGAGTGACCCTGCTCGTGCTCGTACCGCTCGCGCTCGTCATCGGGGTCACCTGCGGACTCCGCGAAGGGTCGCGGATCGACCGGATGCTCACCGCCGTCACGCTGTTCCTGCATTCGATACCGGAGTTCGTCCTCGGCCTGCTGCTGGTCGCGGGATTCGCCGTCTACACCGGGTTGCTCCCGGCCACCGCGGCCGGAACGGACCTCGCCGCGCGCCCCGAGGTGCTCGTGCTGCCGGTGATCGTGCTCGTCGGCAGGCAACTGTGCGATGTCGCCCGGCAGCTCCG
Organism: Amycolatopsis sp. WAC 01375; assembly: GCF_003947325.1. Taxonomy (NCBI): domain Bacteria; kingdom Bacillati; phylum Actinomycetota; class Actinomycetes; order Pseudonocardiales; family Pseudonocardiaceae; genus Amycolatopsis; species Amycolatopsis sp. WAC 01375. The sequence goes on along the minus strand of NZ_QHHW01000055.1, from coordinate 3,336 downwards.
GATCGGGATCGCCGAGCAGACCCGGGGGCAGGTGGCCGAGCATCTGCGGCTGCTCGGCCTGCCCGAACGCACCGTGGTGCTGCGGCACCTCCTGCCCGCCGCCGCGGCCCCCGCCGTGCAGCAACTCGCCCGCGCCGTCGAAGGGCTGCTGACCGGCACGGTGATCGTCGAGTCCCTGTTCGCGATCACCGGCCTCGGCACGGGTTTCGTCGAAGCCGTGCAGAACCGGGACATCCCGCAGGTGCAGGGATACGTGCTGGTGTTCGCCGGTGTGGTCGTGCTCGGGAACCTCGTCGCCGACCTCGTCGCGCACCGGCTGACCCCACGCCGGGAGCTGGTCACGTGGTGAGCAGAGCCCTCGGCTGGCCGCTGCTCGCGGTGCCGCTCCTGCTCGCGGTGGCCGGGCCGGTGATCGCGGGCCCCGTTGTGTCCGTCGGGGCACCGTGGCAGGCACCGGACACCGCCCATCCGCTCGGCACCGACGTCCTCGGCCGCGACACGCTCACCGTGATCCTCGCGGGTGGCCTTCCCGTGATCGGCATGACGGTCACCGCGCTCCTGCTCGCCTACCTCGTCGGGGTACCGCTCGGTCTCGCCGCGGCCGGGCGCGGACGGCTGGCCGACGAGACCGTGATGCGATCACTCGACCTCGTGCTGGCCTTCCCCTCGTTGCTGGTCCTCATGGTGCTCGCCGCGACCGGACACCGCGGGCCCGGCGTGCTCGTCCCGGCCGTCGCCGTCCTTCAGCTACCGGCGATCACCCGCGTGGTGCGGGCCGCGGCACTGGCGCCGGGCTGCCGAACCGCCGTGGAAGCCCTGACCCTGCAAGGACGATCGTGGTGGCGCGTCCAGCTCGGATACGTCGCCCGGCACGTCACCGGTCCGGTCGCGACCGACGCCGGCACACGGCTCGGCGTCGTGCTCTATCTGCTGGCATCGGCGAACTTCCTCGGGCTCGGCCTGCCGGCCGACTCCCCGGACTGGGCCGTGGTCATCGAACGCAACAGCGAAGCCCTCTACACCGCCCCCGCGGTGGTCCTGGTGCCCGCCGCGCTGCTGATGGCTCTGTGCGTCGGCACCAACCTCGTCACCGACCGGCTGCTCGCCACCCGGCGGATGATCCCGTGACCGTACTGGAGATCGCCGGACTGTCCGCCCGCGCCGGGGAAACCGTTCTGCTGGAGGACGTCTCACTGGCCCTCGAACCCGGCCGCGTCCTCGTCGTGCTCGGCGCGTCCGGCGCGGGAAAGACCACACTGGGCCTCGCCGCGACCGGACGAGCCCGCCCGGGGATCGAGCTGTCCGGCTCGGTCCGCCTCGCGGGATTCCCGCTGCTGGACCGGCCCGCGTCCGAACTGCGGCGGGCGCGGGCAGGGGTGATCGGTCACCTGCCGCAGCAGCCGTCTGCGGTGCTGGACCCGGTCCGCCGCTGCGGTCCGGTGCTGGCCGAACTCGCCGCGCTTCACCACGATGGCCGCGCCGCGCGGCTGGCGGCGGCCCGCTCCGCCTTGGCGGAAGCGGGACTCGAACCGGATCTGTGGCGCCGGTTCCCGCACCAGCTGTCCGGCGGGCAGCAGCAACGCATGGCCCTCGCCACCACCCTCGTGACCAGGCCCCGTGTGCTCGTCCTCGACGAACCGACCAGCGGTCTCGACGCGGCGAACAGGACCGCCCTCACCACCCGCCTCGCGGCGCTTTCCCGTGCCGGGACGGCGATGCTGATCCTGACCCATGACCTCACACTGGCGCGTGCCCTCGCCGACGACGTCGCCGAACTCCGCGACCACCGGTTGGTGCCGTCCCCCGCCGTTCCCGAACACGGACGTTTCGAGGGATCTTCGGCCGCGTCGCCGACGTCCCCGGTGCTCGTCGTCCGCGGGCTCACGGTGCGGGCCGGGCGGACGACGCTCGTCGAGGACGTCGACCTGGAGCTGGCGGCGGGCAGCCGCACCACACTCACCGGTGCCTCGGGCGCGGGCAAAACGACGCTCGGCCGCGCACTGGCGGGTTTGACCCCACCGGCCGCGGGCACGATCGAAGTCGACGGCGTCCGTCTTCCGCGCCTGGCCCGTCGTCGCGATCGCGCGCAACTCCGCGCGGTCCACTACGTCCACCAGGACAGCCGCGCCTCTTTCGACGAATTCCGAGGCGTACTCGACCAAGTGGCCGACACCGGCCGCCTCCTCCGCGGCCTCAGCCGCGCGGACGCCCGGCTCGAAGCGGAGGAGCTCCTGCGTTCCCTCGGCGTCGAGCCGCTCGGCCCACCCGGCCCCCGCCCCGGCCTGCTTTCCGGCGGACAGCTCCAGCGCTGTGCCGTGGCCCGCGCGCTCATGGCCCACCCGAGAGTCCTCGTCTGCGACGAGGTGACCTCGGCTCTCGACGCGGCCAACCGCACCCGGCTGCTCGACGTCCTCGCCGCCGCGGCGACCCGGCACGGCACCGCGCTGCTCATGATCAGCCACGACGAAACCTTGGCTCCGTTCGTGGATCGCACGCTCGTCATCACCGATGGGCGCTTTTCCACGAGCGTGATCACCCACTAAAGGGCGCGCGCTCCCGCCTTGGCGGAAAAGCGGAATTCGACGGTCACCGGCAGCCGGTGTGTCACGGGTCCCCGCGAGCGTCGCGTGCGCGGCGTGGACACCGGGATGGTTCGTCACCTCGGTGACGAACGGCTCGATCGCGGTACCCGCGGCCAGCTCGGTGCGGCCGGCGGCGGGTTCGGTCTCGAAGCGCCAGGTATGGGTCTTGGGCTTCCGGGTCAGCTGCGCGATGAGCGACCGCGACGAACGGAGGCCGGCCGCCGCCGTGGCCATGGAGTGAAGGCCACGACGACGACCGGCGGGACGCCGCCGCATCGGCGCCCCCGGCGGCGGAGGCCCGAAATCCGCCGCACGACCGGGTCATGCCCCTCACCGGCCACTGTGGACACAAGGAATGGCCGCCGCGGCTCGGGGGTCGAAGAAGCCGCGGCGGCCACCATGACCGGGCCACCCGTAAGGGGAGTATTCGATGTGGCCCGGACGAAGGATCAGTTCTTGTTGGTGCCGGGGGTCAGCACCTTGTCGATGACGAAGACGGTCGCGTTCTTGGTGGGGATGTTGCCGCACAGGATCTTGGCGCCGTTGACGGTCATGTTCTCGCCGGTGCCTTCGATCTTGACCGGGCCACCGGAGGTGTTGAGGCTGTCGACCGAACCGGCGGTGGCGAGGCCCTTGGCGTCGTAACGCTTCCCGACGACGTGGTACTGCAGGATCGGGGCGAGCTGGTCCGGCTTGCCCGCCAGTTCGGCGAACTTGGCGTCACCGAGTGCGGCGAAGGCCGGGTCCGCGGGGG